>QHXG01000442.1 GCA_003222845.1 Acidobacteriota bacterium
ACAACTCGCCGATAGCCCGCATTGTAGCATCCTGAGGATCCCGCGAGCAGTCAATTCGGTAAAGCCAGGAATTATCTCGTGTGCTTTGCTCGGCACGAAGCTGCGTATCATGGGCACCGTCAGGCTGGCTTTGCACAGAAATGAAGACCCGCTCTCGTCCGCGAAGCGGACAGGATGAAAATAGCCCAGCGATTTATCGCTGGGTTAGGCAATGCGATTGGACACAGTCCGCGCAGCGGACGACTGAAAATATCGCCTTCACCTACTCAGCCGTCCGCTTCGCGGACTAGAGATGTTAATGCTGCCGTTCATCCAGCGCTGAAGCGCTGGGCTATTTTCAATCGTCCGCTTCGCGGACGAGATGGCGCAATATCAACCATTAGCGTTATCATTCCCCGTCAGCAATTCAATCAGGAGGATTTCAAAAACATGCGACGCACTTACTTCTTCGCCCTTGCGCTACTCGCAGTCATATTAATTCCATCAGTGGCGTTCTCTCAGGATACTCCGATGGAGGCTTCCCGTAGCGTTGCCGGTGGCGGAGTGTCGGTTCCCGGCTGGACAGGAAAAATCGACGCCAAAGAAGAGGCCGCCGGAATGACTCTCAACAGCGCGAAGTTGACCAAAGAAGGCGGTGCCTTTCACGTCATCACCGGTCCAGCAGTCACTTACTGGAACCCCGCAAACAAGGCCTCAGGCGACTACACCGTCAGAGCGACGTTCCGTGAACCAAAGTTCATGAACCTTAACACGCACCCACATCCTTACGGGATCGTGATCGCGGGCAATGATTTGGGAACGGACCAGCAGAGTTACTTGTACTGCGCAGCTTATGGTGACGGCAAATTCATCGGGCGCGGTATGGGCCCGGCTACATTTCAAATGAATGGCCGCGGCACTCCCGATCCGGCAGTGAATAAAGCGGCCGCCGTCGGCGAACCCGTAACCCAGGAGATTGCGATCTCAGTAAGAGGCGACAAAGTCGAATGCTCAATCAACAACAAAGTCGTCGCGAGCTACGACAAATCCGCGCTGGTAACCGCAGGTAAACTCAAGAGCACCGACGGCGTGTACGGCATCCGCTTCGCACATAATACGGAAGCGTTTGTGACCGGATTAAAAGTCACGAAGCCTTAGTGAACGACCGACAGTCAGTAAACGCTTTGCCGAACGGTCTTAAGCGCCAAAGGCGCGCCATGTGAAAGCCTGGGCCAACGGCCCAGGAAACGCGTATTATTTGGTTCATAAGCGCTGAAAGCGCGCAATAAAACAGTCATGAAAATCGGTCGTCGTGGTTTCCTAGCAGCTTCGTCTTCGGCATTGGTGTTGGCAAAAAGTCAATTATCGCGGGCACATGTTCAACTCTCTGAAGCCTCAGAACCCATTGAGATCGAAGGAAGAGAGATCGCGGTCTATACCACGGCTGAAAAAACCAATTACCGGCTCTCCCCCACGGAAACGCTGGTCTTCAAACATCTGGGCCAGCCGCTGGAAACCCAGATCTGTGTCTTTGTCGACACGGCCAGGAAATTTCAAACCATTGTAGGCATCGGCGGCGCACTCACTGACGCTTCTGCCGAGACGTTTGCAAAACTGCCAACAGCGAAACAGCAGGAAATCTTGAAGGCCTATTTTGATTCCAGCACCGGCATCGGCTACACGCTGGCCAGAACCAACATCCATAGTTGTGATTTCTCGAGCGGCAGCTACACCTACGTAAACGAAGGCGACCAGGAGTTGCACTCCTTCAGCGTCAACCATGACAAGCAATTTCGGATTCCCTTTATCAAACAGGCGCTGGCAACGGCCCGCGGGAAGCTCAACATCTTTGGCAGTCCCTGGAGTCCACCGGCCTTCATGAAGGACAACCACGATATGCTTCACGGTGGCAGATTGAAACCAGAGTTTTATCAATCCTGGGCCAACTACTTCGCGAAGTTCATCAAAGCCTATGAGAAAGAAGGCATTCCCATCTGGGGCATCACTATTCAAAACGAACCTATGGCCACGCAAAAATGGGAATCGTGTATTTATTCCGCCGAGGAAGAGAGAGATTTTTTGAAAAACTATCTCGGCCCGACGATTAAGAGGGAAAGGCTGGGTGATAAGAAAATAATTGTCTGGGATCACAATCGAGACCTCATTTACCAGCGGGCCAGCACTATCCTGACCGACCCTAAAGCCGCGCAGTACGTTTGGGGAATTGGTTATCACTGGTACGAGCCTTGGAGCGGCGGCGAGCCGATGTTCGATAACGTCAAGCTCGTACATGAAACTTTCCCGGACAAGAATCTGCTCTTCACTGAAGGCTGCGCCGATTCCTTCAACGCTCAAAAGCTTAACGATTGGAAATTAGGCGAACAGTACGGACGTTCAATGATCAATGATTTCAACAGTGGCGCCGTCGGCTGGACGGATTGGAACGTACTGCTGGACGAAACCGGCGGGCCAAATCACGTCAAGAATTTCTGCTTCGCGCCGGTGCACGCTGATACGAAGACGGGCCAGCTAATCTATACCAACTCGTATTATTACATCGGACACTTTTCAAAGTTCGTCCGCCCGGGCGCGAAGAGAATCGCCAGTTCGCCCAGCCGGAGCCCGCTGCTTTCCGCGGCCTTTATCAACACGGACGGCAAAGTGTCGGTGGTGGTGATGAACAAAAGCGATCAGAAGATTTCGTATTACCTCTGGATCGAGGGCCAGGCCGCGGAAGTCAACAGCTTGCCACATTCTATTCAGACGCTTGTGTTCTCAGTATCTTCCTAAAAGTTTACGTTAGACGCGCCAGCGTGCTTACGGCTCTGGCATTCGTGACGGTTCTCAACATGACGAAACCTTAGTTCGAGTGCATCGCCTTTTTTAAGCGCCAACGATATGCAACAACCCAGGACAAAGCCCGCATCGCGAAGCCTTGGGATTCGATCACCAATGAAAATCACGATTCAGAAGCTGTTCAAAATCATCCTCATATTTTTTCTCCTCTGCATTAACATCAGCGCACAGCAGTCCTTCTCACCTGAGCAATTCGCTTCAGACTTTGATTACATGTGGTCAACTCTGCGCGATACTTACGCTTATTTTGATAAGAAGGAGACCGATTGGAATACAGTCCGAGAGCTTTATCGCCCGATGTTGGCTGACGTAAAGAGCAGAAGCGATTTCGTTACATTACTTGAAAAAGTTTTGGATGAACTCTATGACAATCATACGAGTCTCAATACAAACCTGAAAACATCCTCCCGATTGGTTCCGACCGGTCTGGACGTGTGGACAGAGTGGCGGAACGGGCGAGCCGTCATCACACAACTCAGGAAAGGATTCAGTGCCGAGCAAGCGGGGCTTAGGGTTGGCATGGAGATCGTTTCGATCAACGGCGTGCCAGTCGAAAGAGCTTCTGCTCAGCGGCTACCTAAATCGCTAAAGGCCATAAGTGTCGAGGCAAGAAACTGGGCCTTGAGAGCTGTATTCGCAGGCACCCATGACCAGCCAAGGATCATTGTCGCGAAAAACCAGAGGGGAGCAGCGGCCGCTTATCGACTCGATTTACCCACGCATACGACTGGTGACAATTACCATTACATTCCGAAAGTTGAATGGAAAATGTTGCCGCGCGGAATTGGATATATCAAGATAAACGACCTGATCTCGACGGAAATAGTCTTGCAGTTCGATACTGCGCTCTCTCGAGTTAAAGCGAGTCGCGGCTTGATTCTGGATATACGTGATATACCGAGGGGTGGCAATACAGACGTTGCAGAGCCGATCATGGGCCGCCTAATTGATCACCGGATGGGGTATCAGGAAGTGGTGCCGCTGCATGAACCCAAATACATCAGAGAGGTTTCGCCCAAAGGAAATTGGTCGTATAAAGCTCCAATCGTAGTGCTCGTCGATCGCTGGACGGCCAGCATGGGGGAAGGAATAGCCATCGGATTGGATGGAATGAAAAGGGCGACGATTGTTGGAACGCGGATGGCTGGGCTCAATGGCGGCATCTTCAATCATGAACTTCCAAAAACAAAAATTGGTGTGAGTTATCCGGGCGAGAGACTCAATCAGATCAACGGGACGCCCAGGGAGAATTTCGTTCCGCCGGTGCTCGTGGATTTCATGGACCGCAGATGGCGTCGCTTCAATGATCCCATTCTCGCCGCCGGCTATAGTACGTTAGTGCGTGTAATCAGAAGGCGGCAGTGAAGCAACGATTGTCACCGGCCTCAAGATCAGGGGGCAAGCTCTGAACAAGTTCATCAAAGCTTTAGTTGGCGCCCTTGACGATATCAAGAAATTGAAAAGGCTCGGCCGATGCGCCAATTATTACACGAGGAATAATTGTGACCTTGAAAATAGACAAACCATTTCTTTTTGCCGCTGTTTTCGCTCTCATGACCGTTTCCGCCGTGCGAGCGCAAGAGATGCACCGGCACGACTCTTCAGAGGAGCTTGGGCAAGTCAATTTTCCAGTCTCCTGCAGCGCCGCAGCCCAGAAGCAATTCAATCGGGCGGTCGCCTGGCTCCATTCCTTTGAGTATGAAGCGGCTGAAAAGGCGTTCACCGAAGTTACCATCACCGACCCAAAATGCGGCATGGCTTACTGGGGCATCGCAATGAGCCACTATCATCCCCTCTGGGCTCCGCCAACCTTAGCCGAGTTGCAGAAGGGATCGAGCGCGGTGGAAAAGGCAAAAGTCGCCGGCGCACGGACTCAGCGTGAGCGAGATTACATTGCGGCGATTGAGGCTTTTTACAAAGCTTCCGATAAACTCGATCATAAAGCACGGACGTTCGCTTACAGCAATGCGATGGACCAGCTTTACCAGCGCCATCCATCCGATAATGAAGCCGGCGTCTTCTATGCGTTGACGCTTATCGCGACTGGGATGATGGCAAATGACAAGAGCTATGCGAGGGAAAAGCAGGCCGCGCAAATTCTGAATCGCGTTCTGGCGCGTGAGCCGAAGCATCCCGGGGTCGCTCACTACCTAATCCACGCCTACGACTACCCGGCGGCTGCCGGCCGCGCGGAGCTATGCGAAGATCGCGCCCGCGTCGGCCCAAGCGCAGCACATGCCTTCACACATTTTTACGCGCTTGGGTTTGTGGCAGGAAGCGATCCGGTCAAATCTCGATGCCGAGGCCGCGGCGAAGGTTTATGCAATCAGAAACCATCTATCCGGTGTTTTTGATGAGCAGTTTCACGCCATGGACTATCTTGTTTACGCCTACCTGCAAGGCGCGCAAGACAAGCAAGCCTGGGGCGTGCTCGATGAATTGAACAAGATTCAGAGAGCCGAGCCTGAGACTTTCAAGGTGGCTTATGCCTTCACCGCGATCCCTTCACGCTATGCACTCGAACGGAGGCGTTGGAATGAAGCGGCCAAACTCAACTTGTCTCCGGGTAGTTTGGGAGCGTTTCCGTGGGCCAGCTTCCGCTGGGCCGAAGCCCACATTCACTTTGCGCGGGCGATTGGTGCTGCGCGCACTGGTGATCCGGCGTCAGCGCGCCCGGATGTCGAGAAATTAGCCGCCATCCGGCAAGCGCTGGTTGAAGTCAAAGGCGATTATGATTGGGTCAAACAAGTTGATATTCAATATCAGGCGGCGTCAGCCTGGCTCGCACGTGCAGAAGGAAAGAATGATCAGGCTCTGCAACTGATGCGCGCCGCTGCCGATCTGGAAGACGCCACCGAAAAGCACCCGGTCACGCCCGGCGCGATTCTTCCTGCGCGCGAGATGCTGGGCGATTTATTGAGCGAGCTGAATCAACCGGCCCTGGCCCTAAAAGAATACGAGACTGTGCTCGAGATTTCACCAAACCGCTTCAATAGTATCTATGGAGTAGCGCGATCGGCAGAACTCTCAGGGGATGCTAGCAAGGCCAGGACTTACTATGAGAGATTGGTGGCGCTTGGTAATCAATCAGACGGCTCCCGACCCGAGCTTCAGCAGGCAAAGAAATATCTAGCGAAGCAATAATGGAACGCAGACCAAAGACGCAGAATCGCTTCGCTTGGACTTTTGTGATTATCTGGGGGCAAGAACATAATAGGTTCCTCCGAAACTCAGTGCGGTTCGCGTCGATGATCCTGGAACGGCTGTTCCTTATTTCAACTCTTTCGTTTGCGTTGCTCTTGCTGGTGGGCGGTTCGACGATTGCACAGACGATGCAGTCGCCCCTGCCGAAGCCAACCGGATACGTGAACGACTATGCCGCAGTCATCGACAGCGCAACCAAAGCCAGGATGGAGACTACGCTCGGTAATCTTGATCGCGAACAGCAGATCCAGTTCGCGGTGGTAACCGTAAACACAACCGGCGGACAAGACATTTTCGATTATTCATTGGCGGTCGCCCGCGGGTGGGGAATCGGTTCAAAGGACACGAGTAAGCCAAGTCTGCTTTTGCTGGTAGCGATCAAGGACCGCAAGTACTTCACGCAAGTGAGCCGGCATCTGGAAGGCGATCTGCCGGATGGTCTCGTGGGCCAGATACAGCGGGAACAACTCGTGCCGGCATTCCGAGCGGCTCAGTACGGCAAAGGTTTGTCTAATACAATCAACGCGTACATCAGCACAGTCGGTGCGAAACGCGGCTTCAGCACTGACAAGATTTTCGCGCCGGGAGAAACGGTTACACCGCGCGGTTCCAGTGGAAACACACTTTCGTGGCTATCACCGCTCATCGTATTTTCAACGATCGCTATTATAGTAGTTGTCATGCTTTTGATCCGCGGCAGCGGAGGCCGCGGTGGTCGTGGTGGCGGCGGTAAAGGCTGGCTCGCTTTATTACTACTTAACATGCTTATGAACAGCGGCAGAAGATCGGGAACCGGGTCGAGCGGCTGGAGTAGTGGTGGATTCGGGGGTTCAGGTGGAGGAGGCTTTGGTGGCGGAGGCTTTGGCGGGTTCGGCGGCGGCGGTGATTTTGGCGGCGGCGGCGCCGGCGGCAGTTGGTAGGATTCGAGACGGCTTAACCGAGCCTAGGCAGACCGCAATTAGAAGTAAATGTCCTAGAGTATTGCTACTACATCAAGAGCTCATTGAACCGTGGCAGCTCAGAACCAGCGCCATCTCATTAACACCTCGCTTCAGCGAGGTGATCACGAACGGGCGCTTGACCAGGTAACCGTTTCAACGGTTTTTTTGCCAGAACCCGTTAAAACGGCTTCTAAGATTCTTTCTCAGAGTCTCGTCACCTCGCTGAAGCGAGGTGTTAATGAGAACATCGGTTGACAACAGTAGCTCTTTCGCTGCACACCCTCTTGGGACACTATAGAAACCAACTTAGAGTTTTTAGACTTCGGTAATAAGCTGATCAAGATTTATCGGCACTCGAAAGGAGACATCATGGGAAATAAAGCCCTTATTGTTCTGGGCATCGTTCTGGGCATCGTCATTCTGTTGGTGCTAATTATCGGTGGCGGCGCCATCAGCACCTATAACTCGCTCGTCACCAAACAACAGAACGTCAATGCCAAGTGGTCTCAGGTTGAAAACCAGATGCAGCGACGCGCTGACTTGATCCCGAATATCGTTGCTACGGTGAAGGGAGTCGCGGGACTGGAAGAAAGAGTCTTCACGAAGATTGCCGACGCGCGCTCGCAACTGCTCTCGACGATGCAGAACCCGAACAGCACTACTGCGGACAAGATCGCCGCTGACAGTAAGCTGGACCAGGCCCTCAGGGACGGCGGCCTGCTGGGTACCGGCGGGCGCTTTCTGGCGATTACCGAGAATTACCCTCAGTTGAAATCGAACGAGAGCTTCCTGAGATTACAGGATGAATTAGCCGGAACTGAGAACCGTCTGGCAACCGCGCGCTACGATTACACTCAGGCGGCCCAGGATTACAATACGACGCGCAGTCGGTTTCCGGCAGTGCTGATCGCCGGGCTGATGGGCTTCAAAGAACAACCGTACTTCAAGGCCGAAGAAGGAGCGCGGCAGGCGCCGAAAGTTGACTTCAACAAATGAGACGTTGGTGAATGAATGCCTAAAAAGATCGACTCGACCACGCTGGAACAACTGATTAGCGATTTGCGCACGGCTCACGGCGATAATCTCGCCTCCGTAGTGTTGTATGGATCGGCTGCGGCCGGCGATCACATAGACCAGCGCTCAGATCACAACTTATTGATCGCGCTCAAACGGATCACCTCGGAAGATCTCCGTCTCGCCCAGGCTCCGATGCGCGAGTGGCAAGATCTCGGTCAGCCGATTCCAGTCTATTTTACGGTGGCCGAGCTAAAGGATGCGGCGGATGTATTTCCGATCGAGTTCCTGCAGATGGAGAAGGCCCGAAAGGTTCTGTACGGCCGCGACCCGTTCGAGTTCGTCAACGTCTCGCGCGCGAACCTCCGCCATCAGACTGAATACGAGCTGAGAACCAAGTTGATTCGCCTGCGCCGTCTGTATATCCCAGCGTCCGTCTCAGTCGAGAGACTTTCGGCCCTGATGAGCGACAGTCTCGCCAGTTTCGCCGCGCTGTTCCGAGCTGTGCTAATACTGTTGGGACAGGAGCCGCCAATTGCGAAGGCCGAAACGGTTCACGCCACCGTGCGCTTGCTGGAACTGGATGCGGCGCCGTTTGTGCGGATTCTCGAGTTGCGAACTGGAATAGGATCGCCGCTTACAGAACCGGACGCGAATAGTCTCTTCTCAACCTACATGGCCCAGATCGAGCGCGTCATCGACGCCGTCGACCGGATCGAAGCGGGGCAGTAGCCCGACCGTGAGGGAGGGCGCCGAGATGTCGTGAGCACCAACGGTGGGAAATTTAATCGTCTAGGCAAAGCGCGCAGCGCGACCCCCTGGGCATCAATCACAAATTCGATCCTCGAGCCCTGAAGATAGATTCGTATCGTCATTCTATCCCGGGCCTTGAGCGCTTAATGATTTTAATTGCTCTCGTAACCTGGGCGTTGCCCCAGATTTTTACATGTGTACAGACCGGGCACATAAATAACAGACGTTCGGAGACATAGGTAACACTTTCAGAGTCGACTATCGTTCGCAGCCGAGGAGGATAGCCGATGCCGTTGCTCTAGTGCTTTCACCTTACGCGCCATTGGCTTAGAGCGATTCCAAGCAAATGCGCAGCTTTTGAGAACACAGCAAGAATATGCTTTGATCATTTATGACTCTTCCCGTTACGACCTTGCCTTGACCTCCTAGAGTGCGCGGCGTATGTTGACTATGAATGACGGAGATTGAATCCCCCGAGATCACCCACCCGCTACCGCAGGTGGTACTGACCAGGGGGATTTTTCATGCGCGCTTTCAAGAACGTTTCATCGGCAGTGTTGCTGATGATGAGTTTG
>QHXG01000443.1 GCA_003222845.1 Acidobacteriota bacterium
TGCAAACTCTGTGATGCTCTGTGTCTCTGTGGTGAAAATACTTGAAAAAAGATTCACCACAGAGACACAGAGGTGACACAGAGAACCACAGAGACTAATTTTCCGGCAGACTCCGAAGCTGGCTATGCTAACGTGCGCTCCGCGCGGTAACCCGGTCACTATGCTGCGCACCCTCACCCAACCTCTCCCAAAGGGAGAGGAGAGAACGACCGACAAGTCGGGACCCTCACCCCAACCTCTCCCAAAGGGGAGAGGAGAAGAACCGCTCCCGGTACTGACCTCATGCTCCGCAGGCTAATGCCGCATGAACATTAGCACTACTACTAAATTCCTTTCCTGAGTAATATAGCGAGGCTTTTTACCCGATGTCCCTTTCATCAGGCACAAAACTCGGCCGCTACGAAATCCGCGCAAAGATTGGCGAGGGCGGAATGGGTGAAGTGTATCTGGCGAAAGACACAAAACTAGATCGCAAAGTCGCGCTGAAGATTCTGCCCGCTGAGGTTGCGTCACACCACGACCGCATGCGCCGCTTTGTGCAGGAGGCCAAGGCGGTCTCCGCGCTCAATCATCCGAACATTCTCACGATCCATGAAATTGACGAAAGCGATACCGGTCACTTCATTGCGACTGAGTTCATCGACGGCGAGACCTTGCGCGAGCGCATGAGAAAAGGTCCGCTGAATGTCAGTGAGGCGCTCGACATCGCCACGCAGATCGCAAGTGCGCTGGCAGCGGCACATGCTGCCGGCATTGTGCACCGTGACATCAAGCCTGAGAACGTAATGCTGCGCAGCGATGGGATCGTGAAGGTGCTCGATTTTGGTTTGGCAAAGCTGACGGAAAGGAAAACTGAAGCCGTTGACACCGAAGCCGAAACAAAAGCGCAGGTCAAGACCAAGCTCGGAATGGTGATGGGAACCGTAGGTTATATGTCACCCGAACAAACTCGCGGGCTGGAGATTGATGCTCGCTCGGACGTTTGGAGTCTGGGCGTCGTCTTGTATGAACTGCTCACGGGCAAAACGCCCTTTGCCGCAGAGACGCCGAATGATTCGATCGCCGCGATTCTGACGCGCGAGCCTGCGCCGCTGGATGAAAACACGCCGACGGAATTGCAACGAATCATCAGAAAGTCTTTGCAGAAGAAAGCGGACGAGCGTTATCAAACGGTCAGAGATGTTTTTCTCGACCTAAAAAATCTCAAACACGCTTTAGAATTCGCCGCAGAAATCGAACGCTCCCAATTTCCATCGCCGAAAGCGGCAAGCGCCGGCGCCGCGAATCGAAGCGAGAATGCCGCTGCTTTACGATCGGCGGCTGCCCAGACACAAAACAGTTTGCCGCAACCGACGTCAAGCGCTGAGTACATCGTCACGAGTATCAGGAATCACAAACGCGGGGGTTCGGCGGGGTCGCTAATTTTGTTGGCTTTGATTGGAATCGGCTTGTGGTTTTTCCTTTTTCGGCCCTCAGGCGGAAAACAAATCGAATCAATTGCAGTGCTGCCGTTTGTCAACGAAAGCGGCGGTCAAGACGCTGAATATCTCTCGGACGGCATAACCGAAACACTCATCAGTAGTCTCTCGCAACTGCCGAATTTAAACGTAAAGCCGCGTGCGAGCGTCTTTCGTTACAAAGGTAAGGAAATAAATCCGCAGACCATCGGCAAAGAACTGAATGTGCCGGCGATTTTGAACGGACGAGTTGTCCAACGGGGACAGGACCTGTCGCTTTTTGTCGAACTCATTGATCTCGCTTTGGATAAAGTTGTGTGGAGCCAGCAATACAATCGCAAACAATCGGACCTCGTCAGCTTGCAAAGCGAGATTGCGCGAGATGTTTCGAGCAAACTGAAAAGCAAGCTGTCGGGCGCAGACGAGCAGAAGTTAGCGAAGACTTATACGACAAATCCGGAAGCCTACAGACTTTATCTGCAAGGACGCTTCTATTGGAACAAACGCGAGGAGAAGGATCTGCGTAAAGCTATGGATTATTTCAATCAAGCAATCGCGCTTGACTCGAACTATGCTCTGGCATACGCAGGTCTCGCCGATTCGTACGCGATTCTTTCCAGTTATGGCTTCATGCCGGTGTCAGAGGCAGATCCGAAAACACTTGAATTTGCCCGTCGAGCTTTATCGCTGGATGACACTCTGGCAGAGCCTCACGCCGCGATTGCGAGGCAATTGGCGCAACATGATTATGATTTTGCCGGGGCAGAAGACGAGTTTAAGCGGGCCATGCAACTGAATCGGAATTATGCGACGGCGCACCAATGGTATGCCGAAACACTTACCTACCTTGGCAAGTTCGACGAGGCGTTTGCCGAGTTTCGCCGGGCCCTGGAGATTGAACCACTCTCGCTTCCGATCAACTGGGACTTTGGCAGAACTCTTTATATGAGTCGAAGGTATGATGAATCATTCACACAGTTTAAGAAAACGGTTGAAATGGATCCCGGATTTGCGCGCACGCATCGCTCTTTCGCTGAACTCTATCGGATAAGAAAAGACTACACCAATGCTGTCGCCGAAAGCGCAAGATTCTTTGAGTTGAGCGGACAACCGCAAAACGCCGTGCTGCTTCGAGAAAGCTTTGCCAAAGACGGCTGGGTCGGATACTTGCGATTGGCGACCGCAGCAAACTCTCCGCTTAAGGAAAACAATTGGCTGTTGGCAAGAGCTTATATTGAGCTCGGCGAAAAGGATAAGGCGTTTGCGGAATTGAACAACGCTTACGAGAGTCGCACGGGTGTAGCATTTCTTAAAGTTGAGCCGCAACTTGACCCCTTGCGCTCAGACCCACGGTTTCAGGACTTGATGAAGAAAGTCGGTCTCCCGCAGTAGATTTAGAGAAAATGAATAAAGAACTCGGAATCAATACGAATCTCTCGCACTACCGCTGATCCCAGAGTCCAGTGTGAAGAAGCTTACCGCGTGGGTTGCTTCAAAATCTCCGCCAGCGACTTCAATCGGTTAGAATCTGCCGCACTCTTCGCCGTGGCGGCGTCCTTTTCCAACACTGGAGCCATCTTCTTCAGATTTCCACTATCTCCCTTTTGAATCGCAGTCCGCAGCGCTGTGATTCGATCCGCCGGCAAAGCCTGCGAACGTTCTAGTTGATCGACGTACGCTTTCGCGACTGTGAGGTTGCGCGGCCAGACGATCTTTTGCTGGTTCTGCACATTGAACTCAGACATGCGCACCGCTTTCGCGGCGTCGATTTCGTTCTGCGTCAGGTCCTTTGTCGGCGTCAGCTCAAAGATGTCCAAGCCGCGCGCGATCTCGGAAGCGTAAATCTGGCCGTTATACCAATACGCCGACCAATCGCCGCCAAGCACAAGCAAATTCGGATCGATTGGTCCGCGATCGAAGTACGCGATCTCGACCGGATGATCCGCATCGGTGAAGTCCATTACTGAGACGCCGCCCTGATACCACGCCTGCACTTCGATGTCGCGCCCCGGCACCGGAATGAGCGAGCCGTTGTGCGCGACGCAGTTTTCGCTGTCGCCCTGGGCCGCCGGCATCTTGTAATAGCTGGCGAAGCTAAGCTTGTTGTCCTTCAAATTAAAGATGGCATCAGCGCCCCACTTGTTCGGATCATTCGCGCGGCAGCGCGCGCCGAGCCCGCCGCCCCACTCATCGGTGAAGACGACTTTCTTACCATCGTTCGAGAACGAAGCCGAGTGCCAATACGAATAGTTGGGATCGTTCACTGCGTCCACGCGTTTGGGATGAACCGGATCCTTGATGTCCAAAAGGATTCCATTTCCTGAGCACGCGCCGGCTGCCAAACCAATCGCTGAGTACACGGTGATGTCGTGGCACTGATTGGTGAGCGACGGCTTTTCCATTTCCATTCCAGGATTGCCATGTGTGCCGCCACTGCTCAGACCGGCTATTGCACCCGTTCTTGGATCCATAAAAACGCGCGGGCTGTTCACCACTGCGGCATTCTGCGGCGTGGCCAGCGGCACCTTGATTATGTCAATCCGAAACAGAGCGGTGTTGGGATTTTCTTCCGGTGCTCCACCCGAGCATCCGGCCAACTCCTCGTTTTGACGAACGAAAGAAGTTCCCGACACATAGATATAGACGTTGTTCTTATCATTCGGATCGACGACCAGAGTATGCGTGTGCGAGCCGCGACAGGTTTGCACGGCAGCGACTTGCTTCGGACTCTTGATGTCACTGATGTCGAAAATTCTCACTCCTCGGAAACGATCTTTTTGCGCGGCCGGTAACTGCTGCCTGTTCTCCTGCCCTGCGGGCGGCGGCGGGTTCGGCGGAAATCCTCCGGTGCCGCAATCGATGCGGCCGTTCTGCATTTCGACCGACATGAACATCAGGTTCTTATAGACCGACACATCGCCCTGCCCACC
>QHXG01000352.1 GCA_003222845.1 Acidobacteriota bacterium
ATACTGGCGAATCGTGTTGGCGATCGTGCCTTTTTCGATCACCAGATAATCGAGACCTTCACGCGCCGCGACATCAGCCGCAGACAATCCGGCAGGACCGGCGCCAATGATTAAGAGATCAAGGCTCTGAGAATTCATATGTTCGGAAGAGCACGCCCCTAACAAAACTCAAAGGTCAGGAAGGGTGGCTTGCCCCCGCAATTTCCAAGACAAAGTACTCAATGATATGCAATTACTGATTGCTATTAATTGTCTGTAAGAGAAGCGGGGGCAAGCCACCCTTCCTGACCTTGAGGTCTCAAGGTTGAATCTTTCCCCCCAACGACTATTTGTGCCGACCCAATGCCGAAGAATCGCTTAGAATTCCAGAGTTCCGCGCGCCACGACCACCGATGTTCCGCCGACACGAACCTCTTCGACGCTGCCGGGCTTGCCCTTAACTTCGAGACCGATGCGACTCGGACGATTGATGAAGTCACCTTGTTCGATAACGAAACGATAGACGCCGTCGGTAGCGTCTACGCGCGCCGCGTCATGATAGACCAGGTAACCGCCCAGAGGCCCGGCCGCGCTGCCGGTGGCCGGATCTTCGCCGATATTCTGGCCGATGAAAAATCGCGCATGGGCGCGTGCTTCGCCGATTTCAATCGTCTCTCGCGTGAAGGCGTAACAGCCGGTGGCGTTCGCTTCAGCGAAATCGCTGCGCTTGCATATCTCATCGAGCAGCGCCAGGTTTGGACGGCAATGACCTAAGTCGGACAGCGAACGAACAGGAACTAGTAGCATCGTGTTCCCGGTTGAGACCGCTTGGATCGGCAGAGTCTCGTCCAAATCTTCTCGCGCCAAACCCAGAGCGCGGGCAATCTCTGCCTGTTCGTGCCAGTCATCGATCTCGCCGCGAATCTCAAATTTCCCTTGTGTCATCACCACGCGCGCAGGCTCGCCGTCGTGGAACTCGATATCGACCGGCAGCACTCCAATTCCGACTTCATGCTTGATGCTGACCCAACCGTTTCCATTCTCGGGCAGAGGCACCACGCCTTCGCGAGCGAGACAATTCCACGTGCCAACAACTGGATGGCCTGCAAACGGCAATTCGCTGGACGGCGTGAAGATGCGCAAGCGCCGCAACACATCTTCTTTTTCCGAAGCCAGAACAAAGACTGTCTCTGATAAATTCATCTCGCGCGCGATCTGCTGCATTCGCTCGTCGCTGAGCCCTTCGGCTTCGGGAAAGACTGCGAGCGGATTGCCGCAGAAAGCTAGATCGGTGAATACGTCCAGTTGAATGAAGTTGTAAATGGGCAAAGTCCAAGTCCTCCGATTAAGTAAGGGTCAGAACCGCGAGCGGTAGCGACCGGTTACAGGCATGCGCTTGCTGCTTACCGACGTTTCTTTACGATCCGGTCGCTACCGCTCGCGGTACTGACACGAGTGCAGCCAGTCTGCAATCTCTTTCATGACGCTCTCATGGACTTGCTGCGGCGTCACACCGGCGCTCTTCGGAACTTTGAAAGAATGATCACCGCCTTCGACCACGTAAAGCTTAGCGGGCAAGCCAAGCTTCTTAATCACGCCGCGAATTTCCTCTTTTGTTCCAAACGCATCGCGCGAGCCCTGCACGAAGAGCATCGGCGCTCTGACATCTTTCAGATGCGCGTCGCGCAACTTATCCGGCTTGCCCGGCGGATGCAATGGATAGCCAAGCAAGACCAAGCCGGCGATGTTTTTTCCGTCAGCGGCGGCGACTTGCGAAGCAATCCGGCCACCCATCGATTTGCCGCCAATCACCAGCCGATTCTTTTTCAGCTTCGGGAGATTCAGCGCGGCATCGATCACCGCGCGATAGCAACTCTCGAGTCTCTCTTTCGAATCCGGTAGTTTCCGCTTCTGTTCCGCGTATAGAAAATTGAAAGTCATCGCGTCAAAGCCACGCGCTGCCATGCCGTACGCAAACTCGCGCATGAAATCGCTCAACTGGTTCGCGCCGGCGCCATGCCCGAGTACTAGCGTCACGCCCAGACGCACACGCTTGGGCGCCGGATAGAGCAGCGCAGTCACGCTCTCGCGCTCGTTGATTTTGATGTTTAGAGTTTCAGGTTCCAATTCGCTTTGCGAGTTTACTTGGAGACTGAATCATGAAGCAAAGGGGGAGCATTATGGGTGCCTATATAAGAATCAGCAGACGCGGTAGCGGATCAGGATTTAACCGCAGAGGACGCGGAGAACAAAGCAGAGGTCGCAGAGAGAACGCCCTCTTTTCTGCGTTCCTCTGCGAAAACCTCGGCTTCCAACGACGCAAAACCATTTCATAAAGACCTGGAAACCGTGATGGTCTGTAAGGACCGGCTTTGTTCGAATTACGATCCGATCACATTATTTCCTTGCTGAGAACTGAAAATTCTGGAAACGTCTTTGGATTGGCTCTTTTCCTTCTCCGAATCGCTTAGAGTGCCAGTTAGACGAACTTGATCAGGCGTACGAGCGCACTTGTCCCGCATGCTCGCGTGCCTGAACACTCCATCTTAAATTGTGTCCAATGGCACGTTCGCAGGGGGAACACTATGAAAAGGCTTATCGGATCCACATTTCTCAAGTCCATTTTCCTTGGCCTTATGGCCCTGATCATCGTCGGCGTCAGTCAGAAGGCGGCCCGCGCCGATGAGGTAACCATCTCAGGCTCTACGACCGGGACAGTTACGGCGGTCCCGCAATTGACTTTCACCGGTAACGCGTCCTTTACCGGCACAACTGCATTAGGCATCGGCTCCTTGAGCGGCGCTAATAGTTTGGGTTCCTTCTTTCTCAGCACAGCGCCGACTCAGGCATTGGCCGGCACGTTCACTTTGAATATTACCTTCACGGCCCCGACTGGAATCACCGGCGGCCAGGGCACGACCTATACCGCGACGATTGTGGGAAGTGTTTCGCCAAACCTCGATCAGGGTGGGGTGAACATTCATTTCACTTCACCGACACAAAACTTCACCTTCAGCAACGCGAGTGGCTCCGGCACTTTCTCGCTGACGGTCGCCGATTTGTTCGTGGAGACTGGCCGCTCGGCCCAGATAACCGCTGGAATTACCGGGAATCAGTCGCCCATTCCTGAACCGACAACGCTGCTGTTGTTGGGGACCGGCCTAACAGGAGTCGCTACGAAGTTGCGGCAGCGAAATCGCGCGCGCAAAGAGGATCGATAGAACAAATTTCTGGTTACCTCCGTCGAGCGCAACCTAGAATGCCGAGCGCAAGGCAACTTGCACTCGGCATTTTTGTGCCGTCCCTGGGACGGATATTCCGAATTATGGTTGAACTTTATTTGATCGTCTCGACCACCCCTGACTGCGATTCAAATAAATATGACCTTTCGAGGTGGGCTTGTATTCGGCAGCGTGCGCACTAGGCGATCCTAATTCACCGCGGCTGCCCTCAAAGGCCGCGCAACAGTCAGAGAACAGCTCGTTTCCGTCAAGGTCATAAACGGTTATATCCAAAACTCCGGTAAACGACGTTCCTGACGAACGCTTTCAAAGTTTGTTATCCCGCGTCGGCCTCGTGTCGGGCGGCGCGAATAAGTTGGAATGACTCTATTTATTGGTCTTTAGGGCACGCTGCATGGCCGCGAGGGATTCACGACGAAACCGCGCCTGCAATATCCGCGTGATTGGGTACCCTATCCATGCCAATGCGGCGCGAGGCTTCGAGGCTGCCCGAATGCTATAAGAAACCTCTTCAGACCCAGGCGAGATCGAGACCTGAAAAATCTCTTCACCCATTTCCGCATGGTTCGTTAATGTTCCATAGGCGAATCCAAAGTTGGTGTCGTCCAGCCGATCACCCAACTCGTAGAGCACGCGACAACCATTCAGTGACCAAAACCAAAAGTGATGAATCAAGACAGCCACGGTCGTTCCCGGTTCGATGGACGCATTCTTTGGAAAAATCTCCACCCAACCCAATTCAAAGTGTCGCCATTCGCGCAGCGCCAGCCTGGCGCGTTCGAACGCAGTCTTACCGCGTCCAATCACGCCGCTCGCCTGATCGATCTTGAAATCCGACGGCGAATGTTTCGCCACACCGATTTGATCGTACGATAGCGGAAGACTCTGTGAGTCTTGGATGAACTCTTCGATTTTGCGGGCGCTGGGTCGACGGGCCAGAAACATTCTGATTGAAGCAGGACGGATCAGGCATTGAAGGGATCACGATCAGTCAAAAACGCAAGCAATTCTTCTTTGTTCGTCTTCGTATCAAGCCACCATCGCACTCTTTTTATCTCAGCGTAATCTTCCGCTCCGAATCTACTAATGTAGATCTCTTCCAATTTCTTCTTCCTGATTTCCCGTTGCGCGCCGGTTTGCCAGAAGGAAGTGAAAATCGAATTCAGATCGTCATGCAGGTTGCGCTTCTTCAGCGCCTCCCACTCATTCCGATCGAGCCAGATGCCTTTGCAACCCTCGCAATGATCGACCGTAAAGTCGAGCCCGCGTCCGACCAGGAACTTCACCATACGGAATCGACATTCCGGACAGTCTATCGGCTTACCCGGCTCGGCCAGATGCAAACTCTCTTCCTCGTATAAGCGTTCCGCCAAATCGGAGCCGTTTTGTTCCAGCCACTTCCAGTACTCAGCTCCGCGGATCCAATTCCCGCCACATTCGGGGCAGTTAAAGGAAGTTAGATTCGACTCTAACTCTGTGGATACCAATTCGGTTGATTTGCAGAGTGGACAATTCATGGATTGATTTCATAATCGTCAACCGGTAGTTTGAAGCCTGACCGATCATTCAATCAGGAACTTCAGCAAGCCTCGCGCGGCGGAAAGACCGCCAATGCGTTCTTCGTCGGCGAAGGAGCGGCCGAGTAAATCCGGGCGACGATCGGAGAGCATTTGTTCGGTGTGGAGTTGCTCGCGCTGATATTCAATTTCCATCTTCTCTTTCTGACGCGCCATTTCCAGGCCGCCGCTGCGAATGAACTGAACGATCTTGCTCAATTCGTCGCGGTCGAACCAGGTGCCGTGACCCTTGCAAACGTCGACGATTACGCCTGAACAATGCGCGAAGTTGATTCGATTCATCAACTGACCGCATTGTGGACAAGGCGCGTAATTAACTTTGTTGTGATCGCTAGTCAAATCGACCGGATGCGCCGGCGCGGGTGACGCCAGGCCCAGCACGGCTGATTGCTCCTCGCGATCGGCGCAGATCTTCTCGAAAGCAGCCACCTCGACCCAAAGCCCGTCACAGCGTTCGCATTCGCGCATCGCTTCGGCGCCAATGGTAACCGAAGACAT
>QHXG01000353.1 GCA_003222845.1 Acidobacteriota bacterium
AATCTCTTCGCTCTGCGTGGTTACGACCATGCCATCCGTGCAAATGATCGTGCAGGACGTTTGCAGCTTCGGCATTTTCTCGATCCGCACCAAACACATGCGACACGAAGCTTGCAGAGCCAGATCGGCGTAATAGCAGAATGAAGGGATATCGAAACTGTTTTCGCGACACACGTCGATTAGCCGCGAGCCTTTCGGCACGTGAAAATCTTTTTCGTTGATAGTTACTTTAATTAGCTCAGTTGACATTTCAATCTCATGTGGCTGGCGCACCCGGAAAGCCGATAACCGCAGAGGACGCGGAGGGCTTCGCTGAGGCCGCTGAGAAGAGACACTCCGTGCCCTCTGCGAAATCCTCCGCGTCCTTTGCGGTTAAGCTTTTCCATTCTGAATAAGGCGCCTCTCGAAATCTTCCGGAAATCTCTTAATCGCCGACTGAATTGGCCACGCCGCAGCATCACCCAGCGGGCAGAACGATTTGCCCTCGATGTTGTCGCAGAGATCCAACAGCAGTTTCGCATCTTCTGGTCGCCCGCCGCCGTTGTCGATGCGCTTTAAAATCTTCACCAGCCAATCAGTGCCTTCGCGGCACGGCGTGCACCAGCCGCACGATTCATGTTTATAAAACTCCGTCAGGTTCTTCGTCGATTCAAAGATATCGACTGTTTCGTCCATCACGATAAAGCCGCCCGAGCCCACCATCGAACCGGCGGCGACCAGACCTTCGTAATCCATGCGCACGTCTTGATCGACGATCTGGTCGGCGCGCATGATGTACACCGACGAGCCTCCGGGGATGACCGCCTTTAACTGCTTGCCGTTCGTAATGCCGCCGCAGTCTTCCATGATGAACTTTTCCATGTCGTCATAGCCCATGGGCAATTCATAAACGCCGGGACGATTGACGTGCCCGGAGACTGACCAGAGCTTCGTGCCGCCGCTCTTTTCAGTGCCGAGTTCCTGATACGCCTCGCCGCCCATCTTGATAATATCGGGCACTGCGGTGAGCGTCTCGACGTTGTTGACGACCGTCGGCGCGGCATAGAGACCGGAGACAGCAGGGAAGGGCGGCTTCATACGGGGATGGCCACGCAACCCTTCCAGCGAACTGAGCAACGCGGTCTCTTCGCCGCAGATGTAAGCGCCCGCGCCCGTATGCGTGTGAATCTCGCAGGAGAAGTCAGTGCCCAGGATCTTGTCACCTAGCAAACCCTCAGCGCGCGCTTCATCCAGGGCAATGTCCATTATGTCGATCAGATATTTGTATTCGCCGCGGGTGTAAATGTAATTCGTCTTTGCGCCCAACGCATAAGCGGCGATCAGGATACCTTCAATCAGCATGTGCGGATCGCGTTCCATTAGATAACGATCCTTAAAGGTGCCCGGCTCAGATTCGTCGGCGTTGCAGACGACGTACTTCGGTTTCGGCGAATCTTTCGGCACGAAACTCCATTTCATTCCAGTCGGAAATCCCGCGCCGCCACGTCCACGCAATTGCGATTTCTTGACTTCGTTGATGACATCGTCAGGCGACATGGAATCGAGGACTTTCCTAATCGCTTCATAGCCACCGTTGGCGCGATACACATCGAGCGAGCGCGAGTTTTCGAGATGCACTCGGCGCAGCTGAAGTGGTTCACACCCAATGGCTGTTATTCTCATAGTTAGTCGGGTTTTCTGTCGGTCGTTCTATCCGAAGTCGTCACCGTGGTATGGCTGTTGACGAAGTACTTCATCCGCAAATAGAAGGTGCATTGCACAGCCGGCCCCAGACCGACCGGAGTCAGCACGATGTCGAATTTGCCTGGCGCCAGCGGCTCGAAATAAAAGGTGCTGTTCTTACGCCGTTCAACCACACGATAATTGTCGTCTACATTTCCCGCCTCGAAGGCTTTGTATGAGTTGTAAGCTTCAAACGGCTGAAAAGTGTCGAAGTTTTCGACGGCGACAGACACCGGGGTTAGTTTGAGACCGAGTTTCGCGTAGGTGTCTTCCTTCTGTTTCAGGATCTTCTGCGCTTCAGCAATCATCTGGGCCCGCACAAGACCAAGATCGCCGGTTATGTAGTCGACTTTGATCAGATCAAAGATCCCGCCCTGTGCAGCCAGCGGGACAATCTGGTCGAGCAGACCGCGATCCTTGTAGCGAATGGCGAAGTTTTCCTTGATTTGAAAGCCGGAGATCTTTTCGCGCGCCGTCGAGCCCTTGACCACGTAATCGTAGACGCGATTCTGAGTAATGAAGTCAACGTAAGTGTCCTCGGCGCGAATTCCCAGCGCGTTCAAGCCACGCTGAAAGGCGGCAACCTGATCCTGAAGTTTCTTATTTGCCGCTTGCACCGTTTCGGCTTCCTGGGCCAATCCGAAAACCGCAATGTACTCTCGGGTGTCGACGCTGGTCAGAATTTTGGCGTCGAGGAACTGATACGTCGTTATGAGCATGTTCGGTTGTTCGGCAACCACCATTTCGGTGACCGTATCGGGGTACGCAGGGCGACGTCGCACTACGTCACCGGGTTGCTGGCCCTGATTGGCATACACGCGGTTCCCAGTCTCCTGGGCCGGACAAGTCAGCGCGCAGAATAAAATGAACAGCGAGATGCAGAGTGTCTTTTTCATCATTGTTCTCCTTTTGAGATTAGCAGTCGATTCAACTGCTCTGATGCTTCCTCTGTTTCATCTCGTTGGTCTTCGGATCATGGCAAAGCGTCAATTATTTGATCCACCTTCTCCGGCGTCAGGTTTTCGTGATAGTCAAAATTGATCTGAAACATCGGCGCCGTACCGCACGAGCCGAGACATTCGACTTCGGACAATGAAAAGCGGCCATCCGGCGTCGTCTCGCCAACCTTGATTCCAAGTTTCTCTGAACAATGCTTTGTAATCTTTTCCGAACCCAGCAGCTTGCACGAAAGCGTCTTGCAAATCTGAATGTGATATTTGCCAACCGGCTGCGTGTAAATCATCGAGTAGAACGTCGCGACTTCCCAAATGTCAGTCGTTCGCAGATCGAGTCGCTCAGCCAGATAAGCAACGGCCGGCGGATCGAGATAACCGCGCTCGCGCTGCACTATGAACATCAGCGGCAGAATCGCTGAGCGCTTCACCGGATACTTCGCGATGTGCCGATCCATTTCGGCCTCAACTTCAGGCGAAAACGTCGCGACCTCAGCCGGCATCGTGACCGGTTGCGACAACGGTTTAATCTGAGCTAGCGGCGTGCTCATAAGAGACTAAAGCGACCAAAAGGACTAAAGTGACGAAAAGGGCGAAAGTCAAAGGCCCAAGACCCAAGACCCAAGACCTATCTGTCTATTTCCCCCAGCACAATATCGATCGATCCGATTATCGCGACGATATCCGCGATCATCGCGCCGCGCGACATGTGCGGCAGCGCGGAAAGATTTACGAAGCTCGGGCCGCGAAAATGGACGCGCGCCGGCTTTGGCCCGCCAATCGATTTGATGTAAACACCCAGCTCGCCTTTTGACGATTCAATCGGCTGATAAACTTCTCCGGCCGGCACGTCGAAGCCCTCGGCGATCAGCAGGAAGTGATGAATCAACGCGTCCATGTGGGTCTTCATCGCTTCCCGATCGGGCAAGACAACCTTCGGCGCATCGGCTTTGACCGGCCCCGGCTTCAGTCGCGACAGCGCTTGCTTGACGATCTTGTGCGACTCTTTCATCTCACGCATGCGAACAAGATAACGAGCCCAAACATCGCAGTCAGGTTCAACCGGAATTTCGAAATCGTATTGCTCGTAGCCCGTGTAAGGATTCGCGCGGCGAATATCGAGCTTGACGCCGCTGCCGCGCAGCGATGGCCCGGACAATCCCCAGTCGATCGCGTCTTCCGCGGAGATGTAGCCAACGCCTTGCGTGCGCTTCTGAAAAATTCTGTTTCCGGTCAACAGCCTATCGAATTCATCGAGCGCTTTCGGAAGATCGTCTTGAAATTGCTTGACGCGCCGCTCGAATCCCGCGGGCAAGTCCATCATCAAACCGCCAACGCGAAAATAAGATGGAGTCAAACGACTGCCCGACGCGGCTTCGATCAGGTTCATGATCTTTTCCCGCTCGCGAAAGCAGTAAAAGAAGACCGTCATCGCGCCGAGATCGAGCGCGTGCGTCGCTAGCCAGACCAGGTGCGAGGCGATGCGCTGTAATTCGCAAAAGAGCACGCGAATGATCTGCGCGCGTTCGGGTATCTGAATTTGCAGCAACTTCTCGACGGCCATCACGTACGCCAGATTGTTTCCCAGCGGATTTAGGTAATCCATGCGGTCGGTGATGACGATCCCCTGCTGATACTTTCGGTACTCAAAGAGTTTCTCCATGCCCGTGTGGAGATAGCCAATGTCGGGCGTGCACTTCACCACCATCTCGCCGTCGAGCACGAGTTCCAGACGCAACACGCCATGGGTCGAAGGATGCTGCGGCCCCATCGAGATCGTCATCTGCGTGTCGAGC
>QHXG01000354.1 GCA_003222845.1 Acidobacteriota bacterium
TCAAGAGTTGGGATACAGCTTTTTTCATTGGTTCAATCTCTCTTAAATCAATTTCTACAGTACCGTCACGTGCCGACCGCTAGTCACACGCCGGCATTATAACCGTTTACGCTATAGTTTACGATAGCCACGTTGTCAGGCAGCGCGCCAATCAAAAGTAGATAAATACATCGTTACAGAACCGCGGTAGCGACCGGCCCTTTATTTAAGAATATCGGTCGCCAACAAAAGGCCGGTCGCTACCGCTTGCGGTTCTGTAACGACGGCTCTCTTCTCTTATCTACTTTTGATTGGCACACTGGTTGTCAGGCTGGTCCGCAGGTAAACTCCCTCTCGCTTTCGGAGAGTACGTTACCGTAAAACCGAAACGGGCGATGCTTTCCTTTTTGGAAAACATCGCCCGCTTTCGGAAGAAGGTCGCAACCCCGACGCGTCGAGGCGGCGAGCGTTAGTGATTCTTCGGTAGACGAATCACGAGGAAGCGCGGAATCCTATTCCTCGCCTCGTCGTCGTGGCCGCCGAGTAGCCGGTTTCTTCTTGCAGTCTGGGCAAGGTGAAACTATGCCCTCGGTGCTCGGCTTCGGCGCATTGGCGTTCGCCGGACATACCCAGAGCTCCACCTTCAGCTCGGCCATGCATCCACCATCTACTACCTCAATCCTGCTCGCGTCAATGCCGCGAGTGTTAACGAGGTAATCTCTAGCACGATTGCCCCGCGTCACGCCTTCGGCATCGCAGGTTCCGTAGGCAATGATGTAGCCACGAGAACTAGGTTCGTTCTGCAACTGGATCGCGAAGTTGTCGAGTCGGGCCTTTTCATCATTGAATCTAATGTTGCCGTACTCGTCAAACTTGCGACACTCAAGCGGCGGCGCCTTAATTGAGGTTGTGCAAGAGAACGTTTTCGGACAATTAGGATCCAAGCCTCCGAGATCGACCGTCGCGGTAATTGTCTGGCCAGCGCTGGCGTTGACCGTAATCGAGGACGTGTTTTGTCCACTCGTGATGGTTCCGGCAGAAACCGACCAGCTATAGGTCTGCGTTCCCGGCCCGCCACTTACGTTGGCCGTGAAAGTTATCGGACCAGGATCGGCCGTGTCGGGACAACTCACGCTGACCGTCGGACATGGCACCGGCGGAGTCACGCAGTCAGTACAGTTGGCAACCGTGACGGTGGTTTGTGAAGACGTGATACAACCGCATCCGTCATCGACTTCCACCGTTGCCGTGTAGGTACCAGGATTGACGCCGCTGAGATCCCACGTGACATTTGCTCCTTCACCCGTGATGCGGCCACCGGTGACTGTATAAGAATAAAGGAGCGTGTCCCCATCAGGATCGCTCGCTGTGGTTGTAAGACCAAGCGAGGCATTAGCGGTCGTCGGGCAAGTCGTCGAAGTCGTACCTGGCGGGCACGGAAGCGTAACCGTAGACGCCGAGGCCGCAAATGCGCTAATTACCGGCGGCTGATTCGGCAGCACTGCCGGCTCACGCTTATTGCGATGCCCAACCCAAAGCTGCGCGCCAAAACCATTAGGATCCGAAGATGGCTGGAAGCCAGTCGGCAACCCGCTCGCAGTGATCGTAGGGCCGGCTACCCCGGCGATGTTAGTTATATTCACACTGCCACTAGCGTTAAAATGTCCCGAACTCTGCTGGTTGAGATGCCTTCGATACCACGCGCCGAGTCCAAACCACCGCTTCGGATAAATCTTGATGCCAGCCAGAAACTCGACCGGATTATTCGGAAAGGCATTCGGGGTGCGGCCGCCGACATATTGAGTGGACCGAAACTCTCCGATAGGCTGGAAATATTTATTAATCGGAAAGTCGACGCCGACACCGGCAATTATTTCATCCGGCCGATCGAGCAAAGTCGAGCCGCTGCTCTTCGGATTGCTGTTAAGAATGTAGCCCACGTTGGCCGAGAGGTTTACCGATCTGCTCAAACGAGCATCGGCAAACATCACCAATCCGAAGTCGCCCAGGTTAGCGCCTGGACCCGAGCCGCGCTGAAGTTGATTGAACCCCTGCGCATCTTTCGCCTTGTCTGAGTACCAACGATAGAACGGAATAAACCCAAAGCCGAACGGATTCCTGGGACCAGTCAGCCGCCATTTTGCTCCCACAACGGAATTATTGAAACTCGATTCGCCGTATAACCTGCTAACGAATGGAGCATCAGGCAAGTATGACGGCGCTGTCGTAAAAGTAGTCGGTACGATGATCGCCAGTGTGCGTGCCGTCGGCGCCAAAGTCGTCGTCGCTAATACTATTCCCGGCAGAATACTTCCCACCGGCGACCCGACGCCTGGAAAGCGGTCAGCGCCCCCAAACGTGTTGCCGACGGTCGTTGGCGGACCGAGCGTGACACTAAAGCCCGGAAAACCAAACAGGGTTCCCCGCGCGCCGGGGCCGACCCCGAAGTTCGGGCCGACGCCGCCGGTGAATGGGAATCCTACAAATGGCTGGCCCGAACTGAAGTATACTGCCAAAGGACCAGTTGGCGCGCACTGCGGGCAGAAGGGCGGACGGAAAACCGCCGTGCCAGCCAATGTGCCCACATTGGGACCCGAAGGCGCCAGAATAATTGCCGGCCCACTGCCAAGCAGGGTGCTACTGAAGTACCCTTGAGTATTCGGCAGGTAGAAGCTCGACAGGTTCTGCGGATTATTAACCTTGATGCCGCGGTAGGCATTGGTCTTGTAAAATAATTCCAGGTGATCGTTCAGACCGACATTAAAAGTCGCTATCCAATCGGTGATATCGACATTGCCGGGATCGCGATCAAAATTGCTGTAGGCGAAGCCGAACGTGAACTCGCCCTTCCTCAGCGTCTGGCCATCATAGATAGTGAATAGCCCGGTGGGACCGCCTTCCGATCCTCCGGTCCCAACTGATGGCGACAAGTTCCTCGGGTCGCCTTCACCTCTGGGTGTCTGTCCAAAAGCAATGCCAGCCAACACAAAAATGGCGAGCGCACAAAGGAGCACTCTATTCGCGAATCTCATCGCGTTCCTCCTGCGATATTGAGTAAAAGCCCGTGCGACCGGATAGGACAGATAACGTCGCGATTCGATGTGATGGAAAATGCCCGCTCGAAGCATCACGCCGCTATCCTCTTAGTACGGACGCTCGAACTACCAGCGTCAACGACAACCGTCAACGAAACCTGCAACCGCCCCGGCACCGAAATTTCTTACTGGTAGGACGGTGCAACTCCAAAGAGGCCTCAAGTAAAGCCCGACGAGTACCCCTCTTAAACTCTTATTACCTAATAGTCTAACGCTCCTTTATATGCAAACAGAGCGCATCTGTCAACTATCATTTCTGCGCTCGCAACGTAACGGTCCTCGAATTACGTCTCTAAGTTACGAGAGCGAGCAACGGAATACGGGCCGAAGCCTACCATTCCCAAAGCTGGAAATCAAGACTTTTTCACGACTTAAGGCCTCTTTTTATTTGTTTTTTCCTTCACGCGTATATCCCTCGCATCCTCGTGTCGTAGGCAACGCGGTCGATTGCCAACATGTAGGCCGCCGTTCGCGTATCGACGGAATGGGCGTTGGCATAGCGACAGAGGTCGTTAAAGCTGGCCACCATCGTGTCCTGCAATCTTTCATTGACAACGTCTTCCCGCCAGAAATAACCCATGCGGTCCTGCACCCACTCGAAATACGATACTGTGACGCCTCCCGCATTCGCGAGAATATCAGGAATTACAAATATGCCTTTTTCATAGAGAATCTTATCGGCATTTGCCGTAGTGGGACCATTAGCTCCTTCGGCCAGTACTTTGCACTTCAGTCTCTCAGCATTGTGTGAAGTAATCTGATTTTCGGTTGCCGCGGGAACCAAGACATCGCAATCCAACTCCAGGAGGTCCGCGTTGCTCACAGCATCTGCTTCGCCGTAATCCTCAAACGACCGAGTTGACTGGAGATATTTAAGGGCCGCGGGAACGTCAATTCCTTTCGCATTATGTATCCCGCCATGAACATCTGATATTGCTACAACTTTGTATCCAGCCTCATGGAGCAGCAAAGCAGCTATTCCACCG
>QHXG01000355.1 GCA_003222845.1 Acidobacteriota bacterium
ATTCGATTTTGGAGTCGCGCGCGCTGAATTCACTGCCTCCGAAAATGGCGTTTTGATTTTTCAAGGCACTTTAGCTACGACCGATCGTCAACTTCTCTGGTTCGATCGCAGTGGCAAGCAAACGGGCTCGATTGGCGAGCCGGCATTGGTATCTCAGCCGCGGCTTTCACCAGATGGACAACGCGTCGCGACGGCTATCTTTGATCTTCAAGCCGGAAGTCCGGACATCTGGATCTACGAACTATCGCGCAACGTGCCGGCGCGATTTACATTTGATCCGGACTTCGACACGTATTCGGTTTGGTCGCCTGACGGAAAGCAAGTTGTCTGGGCTTCAAATCGAAAAGGCCACGCTGACATTTATCAAAAGGCTTCCACTGGCGCCGGCACCGACGAAATTCTTTTTGAATCAGAAGAGAACAAGAGTCCGACCTCGTGGTCTCCCGATGGGCGCTTCATCGCTTACACCAGCACGAACATAAAGGGGAACACCAAGTACGATATCTGGATTCTGCCCATGTTCGGAGATCGCAAACCTTTCCTGTTTCTGCGGACGCAGTTCAACGAAGTCGATGCTCAGTTTTCGCCCGACGGCCGCTGGCTCGCTTATGTTTCGGACGAGTCCGGAAGCAACCAGGTCTATGTCGCCCCTTTTCCAGGTCCTGGGGGTAAATGGCAGGTCTCGAGAAACGGCGGCGCGGAGCCACGGTGGCAAGGCGATGGCAGAGAGATCTTCTTCGTGTCCCCTGACAACAAGCTGATGGCGACGGAAGTCAACCCGAAGGAATCCACCTTGGAAATTGGCAATGCTCAGCCGCTGTTCGAATTGCGCCTCGCGACTTCACCCGGCTACCGCTACGACGTGGCCCGCGACGGCAAACGTTTTTTGGTTGACACGCAGAAATTAGGAAGTTCTGTACCTCTCGAATTAGTCGTTAATTGGGCTGCGGACTTGAAGAAATGACGATAGCAACAGGCACAACACTCGGCCGCTACGAGATCCGCTTGAAGATCGGCGAGGGCGGAATGGGCGAGGTGTATCGTGCGCGCGATACGCAACTGGGCCGGGATGTTGCGGTGAAAGTTCTTCCCTCAACCTACTCGGTCGATGAACATAGACTGAGCCGGTTCGAGCAGGAAGCGTCCGCAGCCAGCGCGCTAAATCACCCGAATATTCTTATCGTGCATGACATTGGCTCGCACGATGGCTCGCCATATGTGGTTTCAGAGTTGTTGGAAGGCGAAACCTTGCGTCATCGAATAAGCGGAGCCGCACTCGCGCAGCGGCGGGCGATCGATTACGCGCTCCAGATCGCGCGCGGCCTGGCCGCTGCGCATGAGAAAGGCATCGTCCATCGCGACCTGAAGCCTGACAACATCTTCATCACCAGAGATGATCGGGTCAAGATTCTCGACTTCGGCATTGCTAAGCTCGTCGAGCCAGTTGGCGAAGGCGTGGCGCAGACCGATATCGCGACGCGAAAAGTTCAGACCGATCCGGGCACGGTGATGGGGACGGTCGGTTATATGTCGCCTGAACAAGTGCGCGGCAAACATGTGGACCATCGCTCTGACATCTTTTCGTTTGGCGCCGTGCTTTATGAAATGCTGTCAGGACAGCGAGCTTTTCACCGCGAGTCGGCCGTCGAGACGCTCAATGCCATTTTGAAGGAAGAGCCGCCGGAACTCACGGCCACAAATCGGAACATCGCGCCGGCACTCGAGCGCGTGGTCTGGCATTGCTTGGAGAAGAGTCCGGAGCGTCGCTTTCAATCTGCGACGGACATTGCTTTCGCGCTTGAATCTCTCTCTGGCTCTTCCGGAGTTTCCAGTGAGACGACCTTGGCGATCCCTTCCCTGTCCTCAAGAGCGCGAATCAAAAAACTATTGCCATCGATCGCGGCGGCCATATTTCTTATTGCCCTGTTAGCCGTACTACCGTTCGCCATCGCTTATTTCCGCGTGCCCACATCGCGCCCGAACGTCGTCCGCGCGATGATCCCTCCCCCGGAGAACGCGCACCTGCTGTACTTCAATAACATGGCGGTGTCGCCCGATGGGCTGCGGCTCGCGGTCGTGGCCATCGGCGCTAATGGGGTGCAATCTCTCTGGCTGCGGCCGCTCGGGGCGTCCTCGGCGCAACCGCTCGCCGGGACTGAAGGGGCATCTTTGCCTTTCTGGTCGCCCGACAGCCGCTTCATAGGATTTTTCGCGAACGGCAAACTCAAGAAGATTGACGCCGCGGGCGGTCCCCCGCAGACGCTTTGCAACGCGCCGAATGGCCGCGGCGGGACGTGGAACCGCGACGGCGTGATCGTCTTCGCTCCCGACATCCTTAGCCCGCTGTACCGCGTTCCACAGGCGGGCGGCGCGCCTGCCGCCCTGCCTCTGGATCAGTCGCGCAAGGAGAAGGTGTACCACTTCCCTTACTTCCTGCCCGACGGCCGCCACTTCCTCTATCGCGCCGGAGTTACGACTGCTTACGCACGGGATAAGGGCAACGGCATTTATGTCGGCTCGCTCGATTCGAGTGAGTACAAGTTGATTCTGAACGACGACACTTACGCGATTTATGCGTCGGGTCATCTGCTCTTCTGGCGCGACGGGGCGCTGATGGCGCAGCCGTTCGACGCGCAGAGCCTGCAACTGTCGGGCGAGGCCGTGCCCATCGCTGAACAGGTGCAGATGAATCTGACTGAGATTAAAGCAGTTTTCTCCGCTTCAGAAAACGGAGTCCTGGTCTTCCAGAGCGGCTCTTCGAGAGTCGGCACTGGTAGCCAACTCACCTGGTTCGAACGCGACGGCAAACAGGCGGGCAAGCTGGGCGAGCCGGTCTTCGGCGCGAGCCCCCATATTTCACCTGACGGGCAGCGGGTCGCGGCCATGCTCTTCGATATACAGGCCGGGAGTACCGACATCTGGCTCTACGACTCTGCCCTGACCCGGAAGACGCGATTCACCTTCGATCCGGCCTTCGATAGTAACCCGATCTGGTCTCCTGATAGCAACCGCATCGTCTTCATGTCAGACCGAAAGGCCCGCCTGAAGTACGATCTTTACCTGAAGGACGCGAGCGGCGCGCGCGACGAGGAAGTTCTCTTCGAGTCCAACGAGTATAAGCGTCCCACCTCGTGGTCTGCGGACGGGCGCTTCCTCGCCTATACGAGGTCCGATGGGCCGACCGGCAAAGCTGACATCTGGATCTTGCCGCTCTCGGGCGAGCGAAAGCCCTTCCCGTTTCTACAGACATCACAGTTCGATGAGTCTCGCGCCCGGTTCTCCCCCGACGGGCGCTTCGTCGCCTACGACTCGGACGAGTCGGGGAGCAGGCAAGTTTATGTCACGTCCTTTCCCGGGCCGGGCGGCAAGCAGCAGGTCTCGACGAACAACGGCGAGGACCCCGTCTGGCGCCGGGACGGTAAGGAGCTTTTCTTTCTCTCTGAGGGCAAGCTGATGGCGGCAGAGGTGAAAGCCAACGGCTCCAGCCTGGATATCAGCAATCCCCAATTACTCTTTGACGCGCATTCGGGCTTCGGGCCGTGGGCCCACTACGACGTCACACCCGACGGCAAGCGCTTCCTCGTCGCCACGATCGGCGAAGGAGGCTCTGCGCCCATGAACCTTGTTGTTAATTGGACGGCGGACTTGAAAAAGTGACGCTAGCGTTAGGTATAAGACTTGGTCGTTATTAAATCCGCTCAACGCCAATCACGGTCTTGCTGGATTGGACGAATGATCTGAAGTGGAATTAAGTTATTTAATTCAATCGGTCGATCTAAGAAGGAGGAACGCATGGCACTAACAAGTGGTTTGGCAGGCAAAAATCTGGGGATGATCTTACTTGGCCTCTGGCTGATCCTTACCGGGCTGTTGCCGTTGCTCAACATC
>QHXG01000304.1 GCA_003222845.1 Acidobacteriota bacterium
GAGGAAGCACGCCAGCGAGCGGAAACAGAGGCCCAACAACGCGCCAAGGAAGAAGTCGCCCGCAAAGCCGCTGAGGAGAAAGCGGACCGCCTGGCCCTCGAGTTGGAAGAGGCGCGCGCCCGCGCGGAAAAGGCTCGCGAGCGAGTCGAAGAGGTTGCCAGCAAACGCGCCGAACAGGAAGCGGTGCTGCGGCGCGCTGAGGCTGAAGCCGCGCAAAAGCGAGTCGAAGAAGAGCAGGCATCCAAGCTCGTTCAAGAAGAAGTGCAACAAAAAGCCGAAGAGGTCGCGCGCAAACTCGCGGAGGTCGATGCGGCGCGGAAGCTCGCCGAGGAAGAAGCACGCAAGTTAGCGATAGAAGAAGCGAATCGCTTGCAGGCCCAGGAAGAAGCAAATCGGCTCGCGGGTGAGGTCGAGGCCGCCCAACGCGAAGTTGAAGAAGCTCACGGGCGGGCCCAAAAAGAGGCGGAACAAAGAACCAAGGAGACGGCCGCACGTAGGGCGGCGGAAGAGAAAGCCGAACGGCTAACGCGTGAAGTTGAAGAAGCTCGTAAGCGGATTGAGGAACAGGCGCAAAAGCACGCCGAAGAAGAAGCTGAACGTCAGCATGCTGACCAGGAAGCAAGACAACGGCGAGCGGAAGCTGAAGCACAAAGAGCAGCCCAGGAAGAAAAGGCGCGCAAGCTGGCCGAAGAAGAAGGAAATCGTTTTGCCCACGAAGTCGAAGAAGCTCAGCGCCGCGCGGAAGCAGCCGGCCAGCGCGCTGAGGAACTGACGCGCATGCGAGCTGAGGATGAAGCCGCGCGAAGACGCGCCGAGGAAGAGGCGCTCCGCTTGGCGCGCGAAGTCGAAGACGCTCGCCGCCGTATCGAAGAAGTGCGAGCCCGCGCCGAACAGGAAGCTCTGGCCGCGGCCCAAGCCCAGGCCGCCATTTCGTCGCAACCTTCGCTGCGCAACACCTTTCCAACTCCGGGCAGCACGTTCTCCGAAGTTATCGGTGTGCCGCCGCCAAGAAGAACTCTGCCGTTAATCCTGACCTTGCTGGCAGTGATTTTCGTGGTGCTGCCCATCGGCGGTTATGTCATTTATCGCGCTACGCGGCCGATTCCACCACAACCGAGCGGACCCGAGAGTCTTAAACCCAAACCTGTTTTGTCCGACATGGTCCAGATTCCCGGCGGCACATTTATGATGGGACGCAATCTATCTAAGAAAGACGATCTTCAAAGCCCCGCACACTCACTTGCCGTTCAGCCATTCTTCATGGACCGCACCGAAGTTACTAATGCCGAGTATGCCGACTTTGTTCAGCAAACCGGCTATTCGCCGCCCGAAGGCTGGTCGGCGAAAAAACCTCCTGCCGGGCGGGAAAATTGGCCAATCACAAACGTTTCGCTCGATGATGCGGAAAAGTTCGCCGTGTGGCGCTCGGCGCGCGATGGCGTGAGATACCGCCTGCCTAAGGAGGAAGAATGGGAGTACGCCGCCAGGGGAGGCAGCGAAAACCGCCTTTATCCCTGGGGCAACGATTGGTGCGACGACTGCGCCAACCTGGGCACGGGCAAGGGTGAAAACGTCGATCATGCCGAACCAGTTGGTTCTCATCCGCAAGGAGCAAATCGCTGGGGAGCGCTCGATCTGATCGGTAACGTCTGGGAGTGGACATCTTCGCCGGCATCTTTCTACGATGGCACGCCCGTCCCCGAGGATCAGCGTGGACTATTTGTTGCTCGCGGCGGTTCGCATCAAAGTTTATATCCTCAGGAGGTCAGCAAACGCGGCGGCAAGGAATTTCCCGCAACGTCTCGAAAATGGGTCTCGAGGGATACCAAGTCTCATACGCTGGGATTCCGCCTCGTTCGTGATGCATCGTGAAATTAGTGACCCTATCCAATCCCCTGGGTACGCAGTCGTCCCGACTGCTTCTTCATGCGTCCGTGCTGAGGCTAAGCAGTCGGGACGACTGCGTACCCAGGGAGCATAGAAAAATCTTGACACGATGAACCGCGGTGATATAGTCGCAGCTTCCCTTTGTCTTTTTAGTTTCGATAGGTTCTTTGCAAGTAAGGCGTCTCAGGAGCATGCCTGAGCCAGACTCACTCAAATTTCTTCGTTCACCGCTTCGTTCCTTGGAGGAGAGAGACTATGCGACCGCAGATTGATTTCGAGTACGGCAAATTTAGTTTTAGGTCTCGCTTAATCGAGCCCGCCGTTCGGCTTACTTTGTGTTTGGCCGCGTGCCTTGCGCTGGCTTCTCTGGCCCAGGCCCAAACTGAAACTACCGGATCATTCCAGGGCTCGGTGTCGAATAAAAGTGGGGCGCCTATCCCAGGAGCTACGATTGAAATCAAGAATGTGGAAAGTGGGGTCCAGCGCTCTCGCGCTTCGGACAAAGACGGTAAGTTTGTTGAGAGCCTCCTGGGACCGGGAGAATACGAGATTACGATCTCGGCGCAGGGGTATAAATCGCGGACCCTGCGTGAGATTGTCTACGCCACCCAACCGAACCAGATAATTCCGCTTCCTGTCACGCTCGAACCGGAGGCGGTGGCCGAGGCGACGCCAGCGCCAACCGGCTCACCGCAGCCGGTTGCTATTGCTTCCCCCACACCGAGGCCTGCGCCTTCGATTGAGGGAGTTTCTTCTGAGCCCCTCAACACTACCGATGCCCGCCGCAACGGTGCGTTCACCATGGATCAAGTGGAGGCGTTACCGTTAGGAGGTACGACACTCACGCGTTCGTTCGATGAGTTGGCGCTGCTTCTACCAGGCGTCGCGCCGCCGCCCGAAACTCAAGGGAACGTCTCTGGTCCAGGTGTTGGACCAGGCGTCGGTTCCGCGGGTCAATTCGCCGTGAACGGAATGCGCTCGCGCGCCAACAACTTTACGGTAGATGGCTCCGACAACAATGACGAGGACATCGGAGTCCGTCGTCAGGGGTTCTTCGCTCTGATTCCCCAGCCCATTGAGTCAATCAAAGAGTTTCAGATAATCACGCTGCTGGCGCCCGCTCAGTATGGCCGCAACGTTGGCTCACAAGTAAACGCCATCTCGAAATCCGGCGGCCTCGGTACCATGCATGGATCGTTCTATGGCTTCCTCAATACCAGCCAATTGAATGCGCACAACTTCTTTGACACAACTAGCGGAGATTTCACGGCGCCATTAAGAGCTGGCAGCAAGCCTGTCCTTGACTGCACAAAGTCCAGCTTCTTGCCTTGCACAACCGCGAAGGGCGGTGCGCCGATTACCGTTAGCTTCAACGCTGGGAAGAAAGACTCTTTTACGCTCGGGCAAGGTGGAGCAGTGATTGGTGGGACCCTCGTCCCGAATAAGCTGTTCTACTTCGTCTCGCTTGAGGGACAGCTACTGAATGCCACTAAAGAAACTCACTTTGTTGTGCCAACGGTTAAGCAGCGTGGCGTTTAACAGCGGAGATGCGGGACTGTTCTTGAATCCGTTGACTGGCGGTCCAACATTTGCCTTCCCGACTTCTGCCGCAGGCGATGCGATCATCAGCTTCTTTCCCTTCCCTAATAATCCGAATGGGCCGTATGGAGCGAATACTTTCACCGAAGTCGTTTCTGCCAGTGCTCAGAGCAAAATCGCGTCCGGTAAGATTGACTCTAATTTCAAGGCGTTTGGAAAACAGCATTCCTTCACCGCGCGCTACAACTTTACGCAGGATTGGCGCGATATCCCGGCCGTTGGCGGCGCGCTCTTTGCTCGGCTACGCCCGCGCGTGCGTACGCAGAATTTCTCGACATACTTGAATACTCCGGAATTGACCAATCGAGCCTCTAACCAATTGCGACTTTCCTATGGACGAACTCGCCTGATCTTCGATGAGGGGCGCGACACGGATTTCCTGCTTCCTTTGAGCCGAAGATTCAACGATCCGACACAGGCTCAGTTTTTACTGAACAGGCCACTGCTCGCGAACGCGACATTACCCGGAGATCCAACGGTTTCATACCAGCGTTTCGGTACGACCGAAGGTCAGATCGGGCCTGTCGGCCAAGTCATCATCGCAGGCTTCAGTCCTGTCGGCGTGGATGTTTTCAACTTCCCCCAGCGCCGTGTCAATAACACTTATCAGCTTGCCGACACTCTAACCTTTCACGTGGGCCGTCATAATTTCGCGTTCGGCACGGATAACCGCCGCACAGAGTTGAACAGCAGCCTGCCGCGAAACGCGCGCCCATTGATGACTTTCAACGGCGCCCCCCGCCTAGTTGTAACCGCGGACGCCAACGGTAACCTTAGCTTCCGCTTTCCGCGGACTGGCGACCCCAATCCTTTTGTCAGCGGACTGGACTTTGCTGCCGCCGGCGCTCCCTCGGGCTTTTTCCAGACACTCGTTCAGAGCGGCAGCGATTCCAATATTCACCTCCGTTATTACCAATTCAACTTCTTCGGTCAGGACGAGTGGCGGGTACGTTCGAATCTGTCGATCTCGTACGGATTGCGCTACGAATACAATACGCCCCCGAAAGAGTCGGCCAGGCGCATTGAAAATACTTTCAGTAGTTCTGCCCTCTCGCTGGTTCCGGGTTTGCGCAATTTCATTGATGGGCGCACGCGGATTTTCGAAGCTGACCGCAACAACTTTGCGCCGCGAGTTGGTTTTGCTTATTCGTCGCATCCCTTTGGCAGTGATAGGACCACGCTGATACGCGCAGGCTACGGCATCTATTACGATCAAATTCTGGGATCTGTCGTCAGCCAGTCTCGTAATGTTTTCCCAACCTTTTCGACCATCAATTTCGGTGGTGGTTGTAATACCGGATGCGGTGACATCCTGGGCGTGGGCTCAGCGCTCGCGTTCAACATTTTCAATCCGATGCGGACCACTTACTTCGTGTCGGGCCTGGGCCAGGTTCCTATCGTGTTACCCGGGACACTCAACACCCTTAACCCCGCGATTACGCTCGACAACTTAGTCACCACTACCAATAAATACTTCGGGAATCTGTTCGACACGCCAGGCAATAGTGCTTTTGGCGCGACGCTTCCGAAGCGGAAGCTGCAGACGCCGATGGCGCATCAATACTCTCTGACAATTGAGCAGCAACTGAACTCTCAGACCGTCGTGTCTGCTGCCTACGTTGGCACGTTGGGACGCAATCTCCTGCGCTTTACTTCACCAAATCTCGGTCCGAACTCTCTGCTTGCGCCGCTACTCGTCGCCGTGGATCCCAATACGGGCTCTCCAATCTTCCTGGGTGTGACCGTTCCTCCGGGCACTCGCTTCACGACAGCGGGCGCGCTTACCGGTGGACGCCCAACCACGAATGTTGGCGCCGTTAATATCTTCGAAAGCACCGCCAGATCGCGTTACGACAGCTTGCAGGTGCAGGTGCGCGGTCGAATGAAGCTGCTGGGAACTTCGAGTAGTTATCAGGTGAGCTACACTTTCTCGAGCGCGAAAGACGATGTATCTGATGTTTTCGATCTCGTGGGAGCTTCGGCGTTGCCACAGGACAGTGTCACTTTTGCCGGCGAATATGCACCGGCAAACTTCGACGCACGGCACCGCATTGCCTACAGCTACGTGTCTGACCCTCCGCATTTCAAGAATCGAACGGTGCAAGCGATCCTGGGCAACATTCAAATGGCCGGCACGGGCCAGTTCCAAACCGGGCAGCCTTTCACCGTCAACTCGATCTTCGACGTCAATTTGGACGGCAACCTTACTGATCGATTGAACAGCACCAACGGAATCGTCTCGACAGGGGATCGCAGTCAACCCTTCCGACTGACCGTGGATCCAGCGACTTTGTTAGCGCCCATTGGCCAGGACGGCCAAGTCCCGCGCAACTCCTTCCGCTCGACGAACTTGTTGCTTGACAATCTCGCCGTGATCAAGACGATCCCATTCTCTGAGCGTTACAAGCTGACCTTCAGAACCGAGATCTTCAACGTCTTCAATCGCGCGAATTTTGGAATTCCGGTTCGCTTCCTGGAAGCGCCGGGCTTTGGCAAGTCAACCTACACCGTAACCCCGGGACGACGCGTGCAGTTTGCGTTGAAGTTTTCGTTCTAGGATGCCGCTGAAGAACTCTTTTCCTTAGCCCATGCGTTCCCGCTTGGCAGGACGGTTTTTCTCTAGCCCAGGCGTTCACAACTGGGGAAAGGAAGAAGAAACAATTGATCTTAGCCTCCTTCAGGAGGCTTACCACGATTGTTGGAGAGATATGAATGCGATGAACTTTGGCGGTACTTTTTTGCAGGAGTTTCAACTATGACATGTTCCGTCCGCCGGATGATTGCTATTTTAGTTGTCTCGATCGGTGCTTTCTCTTCAGCAAGCGTCGCTTTGGCGCAGGACTTGGCGGACGCGCCCCGAAAGGTGTCGAACCAACCAGTTACAACTCGCACCAGAACTCTTCCCCCAAGAACGATTACCAAAATCAAGACCGTTGAAGTGAGAATCCCCACGCTCTTCGTATCAGCCCGGTCTAAAGCCGACATCTGGATCAAACCGGTCAGCTCCGCGGTTGTCAAAGCGGCTGAATGTGAAGGGAAACCTCGTCAACCGCTGCCTGCGATTGGGTCTGACGAGCCTCCCAGCGGCACTGTTCCTGAAAATGAGAATTACTTTATCTCCGAAGCGTTGCGGCCCGGATGTTACCGCGTCGTGGCCGCGCTTGATGGCTACAAGACCGACGAGAAACTTGTCAGGATTGGAACCAGCGAGTTGAAAGGTGTCTCACTGGATCTTGAGCCCATCTTATATAAGGTCGTGATCACTACCAACGTGGAAGCTGGAGATGTGCGATATGCGCCAGTTGAAGCGTCGAAGGATCCGAAGACCGGCGAACAAAAATATCGACAGGTAGGACTCCCGCGCCTCGTTTACATAAAGAACAAGAGCGCCTCTCTGCCCGAGCTGCGCGGCGGCACTTATGGGTTTGACGTCAACGGGGGCGTTGAGTACGAGCCTTATAACGGCGTCGTAACGGTGCCCGGGGGCGACAACAAAGAAACTATTGAGCTTCCGGTAACGCTTAACTACCTGCTCAGCACCGCGACGTTTTCTTCACTAACCTCCGATCAGTGGAACTTAACCCCGAACAGTAACATCGGCAAGGGTGTGCTGGCGGTAAAAGGTCCAGGGGTTGCCATACCGCATCTTGAAATTTATCGGCATTACAAGGATTTCGAGATTGTCAGTGACGTGAGGATGATAAACGGGATGGCCGCCTCGTTCGTGGTTCATGCATCGGGGGACAAGGAGAATTACTACCTGATTACACTGACTGGCCCCAATGCAGCCGAACCTTACCGGTTCAGCGGATTCCTCGTCAAAAATGGGGTACCGCAACGACTTCAGTCAGTCAGCATCAGTCATTTGAAGGAGACGATTAGGCCGAATAAGGACTTCCTGGTGAAGATAACGGTGAAGGATAACAACATCGACGTGCAGGTAAACGAGGCCGGCAAGTATGTTCCGCTTGGCCGGGTGGTCGATCCCAATCGCAACTTTCCCATCGGCGCGCCGGGCGTAGCCGGCGGCAAAGACGAGCAGACTCAGTTCGGAAGCTTTCTCGTTTGTTCACCGCAGTGTCCGAAATGAAGATCGAGACTACCTCGCTGGGGATCGAGCTTGATTATCTAATCGGCGTCCGCTCCAGATCAGCAGCACTCGAAAAGGCACACCATCGGATGGACGGGCATCCAGTTGTTCCAGAGTTGCGACCAGCTTGCCCTCAACGTCTGTTAAGGCAAATGTTTCCGTCATCTTCTAGTCCGAAACCACCTGCGGTAGCGACTTGTGAAAACTCATTGGATACTACCGGCTTTAGCCGTGTGGTTCATCAACTTCAACCTAACCAGTCACGAACTCTCTTTGGATAACCATCGACTTCAGCCGCGTGGAGTTTCAGTTTCGGCCTATTTTGCTCGAAAAACAGAGTTGGAGACTGAAATTGAAACTCCACGCGGCTGAAGCCGATGGTATCTGTGATCATCTCTCTGCGATCCACTTAGGTTCAGGTTGAATCTCCACGCGGCTAAAGCCGGTGGTGTC
>QHXG01000305.1 GCA_003222845.1 Acidobacteriota bacterium
TATTTCCGGTCGAGATACAAAAGCGAACCCCGGCGCTTTGGAGCCTTGCGGCCGTTTCGTACAGCGCGTCGTAGTAATCGTCTTCGCGCAGAGGCAAACTAAGTGTCCCGGTAAGAATCACCGGCACATTCTTCTCTTTCAACAGCGTCGCGACTTTGGCCGCATCGTCGCCGCCCAGAATGATGGCTTTCAATTTCATCTCGTCTGCGAAATGAACGGCCGATCGAATTTCTGCCTCACGATTCGCGCGCATGATTACCGGCTTTTCGCCGCGCGCAAAAGGAACTAACGAAGCCAGCACGACATTCTGATCGGGCCGCGGTAGCTTCGGATCGCGGGCGTAGGCGTCTTGGGCGCGACCATAGCTTTGGGCATCGCGAAGCATCTTGCGCAACTCTTCGATCTGGCGGCTGGCCGCGTTGAGCGCTTCGGTAATGTTCTGATTGCCCTGCGTCTCGGTTGAGAACTCGCGGTCGCCGCCAAACCTGGTCAGGCGCGGAAAATCGATCACTAAAGCCACCGAAGTGACGACGGCCATCTCGCGCGGCGACGTGCCATTCAAGTTGATCAAGGCAGCCTGGCCGGAAATTATTCCGCCTTGCGGCAACGAAACCACGCTGGTCACTCCATCAACCCGTGTCACTCCGATGTGCGCGCTGTGCGCATTGACGGCGATGATCGCTTGCGCGTTCGGGTTCATGTCGCCGACTTCCGCCGTGTCGACCGTGCCCGGCGCTCCCTGTCCAACTTCGACGAGGCCCATCGCGGTTCCCGCATCGATCATTCCCGGATAAACCGATAGACCGCGCGCGTCGATCTCCTGCGCGGCGGGTGGCACGATGACATTCGTTCCGACTGCTTCAATCTTTCCGTCACGAATCACAAGGCTGCCGTTTTCGATTTCAGGACCGCTGACAGTGATGATGTGCGCGTTGCGAATGACGTAAACGCCGCGCAGGCCGGTGACGCCTTGCTGAGTCGTAGGATTGCCAATCTGTTGGGCGGCAATCGCAGTGGCGGCAACTAGCACGATGAGGGCTCCTCTTAATGAATGGCAAACCTCTAACCGCGGAGGACACTGAGGCTCTCGCAGAGGTCGCGGAGGAAGACTCAGCGTTCCTCTGCGAAAACCTCCGTGTCCTCTGCGGTTAATATTCTTTTCTGCCCAGACTTTAATTTGATTCATGGTTTATAGATATCTCCCTCCCAAATATCATCGTCCTCATTAGCAGGTCGACGCTGGCGCGGAGCCGTGGGCGGTCCGCCAACGCGCGATGGACGATTTGGTTCGGCTTGTTCGAGTGTTACTCGCTCCTTTTCCAAATCGGCGCGGCGCGCCAGATCCTGCTGGCGATCGAAGAAGACTTCGCCGTCAATCAGGGTCGTATCAACGCGCGCATAGACGCTCAAGGGATGAGCGTTCCAGATAGCCAGGTCGGCGTCCTTCCCCACTTCAATCGAGCCAACCCGATCCTGAATGCCAAGCTGCCACGCGGGATTGATCGTGATCAATTTCAGCGCTTCTTCTTCGGTGAGATCGCCATAGCGCATCGCTTTCGCGGCTTCGATATTCAAACGCCGAGCGCGTTCGTTCGAATCGGAATTCACGGAAGTGTTTACGCCATGGCGCACCATGATGGCGGTGTTGTAGGCAATTGCGTCATAAGCCTCGATCTTGTATCCCCAGAAATCAGCGAACGTCGAGGCGCCGGCGCCGTGTTCGGCAATCTCTTTCGCGACTTTATAGCCTTCGAGCACATGTTGAAAGGTCCTGACTTTGAAGCCAAACTCATTCGCGATATTGATGAGCATCAGAATTTCATCCGCGCGATAACAGTGCGAGTGCACGTAGCGCTTGCCTTCCAGAACTTCGACCAACGGTTCGAGCTGCAAGTCGCGACGCGGTGGAACCAGGTTCTTTTCGCCTCGCTTAATCGCGGCGTTGTATTCGTCCCATGATTTCTTGTAATCGCGGGCGCGCACGAAAGCGTCGCGGATCGTTTCTTCGACGCCCATGCGCGTGGCGGGATAGCGGCGCTGTTGGCCCGGCTGTGGCGTAAAACTCGATCGCTTCGGATTTTCGCCAAGGGCAAACTTAATTCCCGGAGGCGCGCCCGGAAAAATGAATTCCTCGATCGGGCGGCCGAACTTAATCTTGACCGTGGTCGTTTGTCCGCCGATTGAATTCGCCGAGCCGTGCAGCAGGTTCAAGGTGGTCACCCCGCCTGCCAGTTCCCGATAGAGATCGACATCGGTCGGGTTCAGAACGTCACGTGTCCGCGCCATCGAGCTGACTGAAAGCGTGCCTTCATTAATCGCGTCGAGCATCGAATGCGAATGGCAATCGATGATGCCGGGCAGGACGTATTTGCCGCTGGCGTCGATCACTTTCGCATCCGCCGACGCCTTCAAATTCTTGCCGATGGCTGCGATCTTTCCGCGACGGATCAGCACGTCAGTGTTTTGCAAAGCGCCGTGCGCGATTGTCAACAAGGTCGCATTGCGAATCAGAGTCTCCGGCGGATCGGGACTCTTTTGCCTTTGCGCTCGCGTGCGTTCCAAACAGAAGCCACAAAAAGCGGTTGCGAGCAAAATTAAGAAAGTCAGCCTTTTCATATTTTCAACTCCGGTTTGTTAATACAAATCCAGTTTCGCAAAAAGCCCTCTCCCTCTGGGAGAGGGTTGGGTGAGGGTTTAGCGAGCAACAGCTCTTCTACCTCTTTTCTTTTTTCTACGCTTCGCGCCCTCACCCTAGCCCTCTCCCAAGGGAAGAGGGAACAAGAAACGTTGGCGGCGTCGGACTCGCTTCCGGCGTCGGCGTAGGTGACGGCGAGCCGGGTGGGAATGACGCAGGCGCCGCACCCGGCCGCAAATCGATCTGACGGCCATCGATGAATATGTAAGCGATTCTGGCAGTGCGATCGAGAAGATTACCGCGCGTTATAGTTAAATTCGCGATCTTTCCCGTTTCGATTGAGCCCAGGCGATCCGCTGCATTCAAAATTTCGGCGGCGGTCATGGTCATCGCTTTGATTGCTTCATCGCTCGCCAGACCATTCTCGACCGTCTTGGCCGCGTTGGCCCGAAAGTCGTCGATGCTCGTCATCCCGCCCGACTGAAATGCAAACTTCACCCGGGCCGCAGCGAGACGGGCGGCACATTTCGGGGCCTCAACTCGCGCGCGCAAAATACGTAAAGGTTCCAAGTCGGCTTCGAGTGAAGCCGTCGTCGTGCGACGCGGAAAATTCAAAGAGAGCAGCACGGCCATTTGTGCTTCCCGCAGACGATCGGCAACCTTCCATGAATCTTCACCGCCGGCGATGATGGCGCGTAGCTTGAACTCCTGTGCGAGATCGATCGCGCGCGAAATATCGCGCTCGCGATCGGCATACATCACGACCGGCAGCTCGCGATTCAAAACCGGAAGCAAAGCCTCCAGCGATTTATCTTGCTCCGGACGACGCACACCGCGCGGCGAGCGCGCATAAATCTTCTGCGCTTCCTGATAACGTTGCGCGTCGAGCAACATCTGCCTGATCGCCGAAAAGACGCCCATCAACGAGCCGGGATAACCGCCACCGCGCAAAGCCGTGAAACCGATGTGAAGAGCCACTGGCGATCGCACAATCATTTCCTGCGGCGTGTTGCCGGCAAGATTGATCAGCGCAGATTGTCCGATGAAAATTCCGGCTCGAGGTGCGGTCAAAGCAGTCGTAATCCCCGCATTGCGCTCCGCTTCAATCTGATCTCCGCCCGGACGCAGATAATCAGCGGCCATGATCTCAGGTTGTAATCCTGCTGGTTGAGTTGAATTGAGCGCCGAGGCCATCGGCGATGGTCCACCAGGAAATTGAAATTGACCGCCGCCGCCACCGCGACCACCTGCGACTCCGGGCGTCGGTGATGGTTGCGGCATGCCGAGATTGGTATTGGCGTCAATCAATCCGGGATAGACTGTCAGCCCGGCGCCGTCGATTGTCCGCGCATCCGCGGGCGCCGTTACGTTTGTGCCCAGGGAAAGAATCAATCCATCGCGAATTACCACCGTGCCCTTTTCAATCGTCGGCCCGGCAACGGTGACGATGCGCGCGTTCGTGATCGCATAGGTTTCAGTGGCATTGTGCTGAGCCTTCGAAGGACCGGATCTGCTTAGCGCTATTAACGCGAGCGCGACCAGTGCCACGCCGGCGAAACGTAAATAGTTTTTTGGCATTGTCATTCTGCTTTCAGGTGGGAAAGTTCTCTTGCGCTTCGCAAGCAACCGCTAGCGCACACTCTTCTGCAAGAGAGCAATCTGAGAGCGCGGATAATAATTCAGGGTTAGGTGTTGACGCAAGAGGAGCCGCGTCGTCCGGGTGGTGGATCAGTTTCGATTTCCGCTTTAGCGCGTTTCGTCTCGAAGCTGGCAACCTAAATGTAGATGAACTCTATACCCCTGGTAGCGGGTGTTCAGAGTTCAACCTTTAGGTTGGATCCCCGGCAAGACATCTATTACCACTTAATCGAACCTTCTTTCGAGGTATCAATCTGCGCCAATTCGGTG
>QHXG01000306.1 GCA_003222845.1 Acidobacteriota bacterium
TTTCGTTTGCGCTTCGCTCTCGTCGATTCGCCCGGAATAGAAAAGAGACCAGGCATAACTAATGTTGCCTGCGGTGGACAATGGTTCAATCTCCAAGGCTCGCTGTACCTCGGCGAGCGCCTCATCAAACCTGCCGAGGTAGACAAATCTCAAACCGTTCAGCCGATGCGCGTCAGTTGAATTTGGATTAGCCGCGAGTGCCAATTGGTTCTCGCGTTCCCAGCCGGCAAAATCGTGGTCCTGAAGAAACTTGAGCAAGCCAAGCACGAGATGCGGTTCCGCCAGAGTACTGTCCAGTTCGCTTGCCTTTGAGGCAAACTCGCGGGCTCTGGGAAATGTCTCGCGGGCCGGCTCATCACCGTAAATCGTGAGGTATGTATAACTGATCGCCAGCCCGGCGTAGGCAAGGGCGTAATTTGAATCGATACTGACAGCTTGTTGGAAACAGTCGATAGCCTTTCGCGAGTGCTTTGGCGTACGCTTGTTTGCGTAAAAGCGACCCTGCAAATAAAGCTTGTAGGCGTCGGCGTTTTGCGTGTAGTTCTTTGTTAACTTCTGCTCGTCCGCGCCCGACAATTTGATCTTGAGTTTGCCGGATACGTCTCTGGCGATGTCGCTCTGCAAAGAAACCAGGTCGGTCTGTTTGCGGTTGTATTGCTCGCTCCAAATCACGTTTTCGGTTTGCACATCGACCAATTCCAGATTCAGCGACAAGTCGTCACCACGTTGAGCGACGCGTCCATTCAGAATGGCCTGGACATTCAATTCCTGGCCGACAGTTTTTGGATTGGTTTCTTTGCCTTTGTAGCGAAAGACTGAGCTACGGGCTTTAACATTTAGATTAGGGAGTTGTGACAGAGACGTAATGAGCGTTTCAGTCATCCCATCTGAAAGATATTCAACGTCGGCATTGCGGCTTTCGTTTATGAACGGCATTACGGCGATCGATTTAATGGTCGCACTTGAATTGCGCCCACGCAGATAAAGGCCGGTTGCCGTTACCGCGGCCACCAGTACGAGCAAAGCAATTACCGCCGCGAATTTGTGCTGCTGGATTCCCGTGACGACATGCTCGGCGCTGGAGGCAGGATGCGTGTTTGGAGTTCCGCCTTCAGGCGGCAAAGTTCGAAGACTCGATGCGATTCCGCCTGAAGGCGGTACTCCGAACTTTTGCGGTGGTGGCACCGTTGTATCAATCCCGGCGCCTTCCATGTCCCGCCGCAATCCCCTCAACTCGATCGCAACTTCTTTAACTGATTGATATCGGTCGTCAGGATCTTTAGCCAGACACCGCCGTACGATCCGCTGTAATTCCGACGGCGCAGACGGATTGAAATCAGCGATGGGTGGCGCCGGTTCATAAACAACCATGTGCAAGGATTTAATGATCGACTCGCCTTCGAAGGGCTTCCTACCGGTGGCCGCTTCAAACAGAATGCAGCCAAACGAGAAGATGTCAGAGCGCTGATCGATCTCTTTGGTCTTACCTTGAGCTTGCTCTGGTGACATGTAACTGACTGTCCCCATGACCGTGCCTGGCGACGAGTGCTGGCGCATAACGACCGTTGCGACTTCGCTGGAATCACCACCCGGCATCGGCTGAGGCTCGATCAGTTTTGCGAGGCCGAAATCGAGAATCTTCGCGTGACCATCGCGCGTGATCATGATGTTGTCCGGCTTCAAATCGCGATGCACGATGCCCGCTGCGTGGGCTTTCGCCAGCCCTTCGGCCACGTGTTGCAGGTAGCGCAACAGCTTTCGTAATTCTGAGCGCTCCTGATGAATCTTCTCGCGCAGGGTAGCGCCATCAATAAATTCCATCGCGATGAAGTGTGTTTGATCGTCGTCCCCAATCTCGAAGATCTGCGCAATATTAGGATGGCTCAGGGCCGCCGCCGACTTAGCTTCGCGAATGAAACGCTCCATCCGATCTCGGTTCGAGGCGACGTCCGCGGGAAGAATCTTCAGCGCGACTCTGCGATCGAGTTTGGTGTCCTGCGCCAGATAAACTTCGCCCATTCCGCCCGCGCCGAGAAGCGAGAGGATTTCGTAATGGCTGAAGCGCGCGCCTTTATTAATCGTCATTTCTTCAAATCCGCCGTCCAGTTGAGAATTACAGTCGGCGGCGGCGCCTTCGGTTCGCCGACCAGCGTTCCGATCAGAAATCTTTGACCGTCGGGCGAAACGTCGTATTCGTGAAAATTGGTGACCCACGCCAGCATTCGAGTTTTGAAAAGAGATTTCGGAGCGGCGAATTGAAATTCTGTTCCGTCGGTCTTCACGGCAGCCGACATCATCTGACCGTCAGCGGCGACAAAAAAGAGTTCGCTGCCGTCGCGCCGCCAGACGGGGAATCTGCCGCCGCTTGTCGAGACGCGCTTTTTGTCTGCGCCGAGTTTGCCGTCCGCTGAGAATGATTGAACGTAGATTTCGTAGTTGCCTGTTTCATCCGAAGTGTGAGCAAGCCAGCGTCCATTGGGCGAAACCTGTGGAGTCTGTTCGTCGAACGGCGAATTCGACAATGGATATTCTTTCTTGTCGCCAAACATCGGCAGCGCCCACAGATCCATTCGCGTCTTCACGCCGCGCTCCATGAAAATAATGAAACGACTATCGGGCGACCATGCCGCCGGAAAGGCCGTTCGTCGCTGCAGTGTCTCAGCATCACCGGAGCCGTTGGCATCCTTCACAGTGACGCCGGCGTCATTCCCACTGCTATACGCGATGCGGTTGCCGTCCGGCGACCAGACCGGAGCCTGACTGAATGTCGAAGTTATTCGCAAGCCCGTCCCCTTTTCGAGATCGATCACCCAAAGATTTGAGTCTGCCCCGAGGGAACTCATTGACCTCTTCACAACCAGACGTTTCCCGTCGGGCGAAAGCATCGGGTCCTGCCCGACACCAACCTTCATCGGAGCATCAATCACGCCTATCTGTTTGCCTTCGCGGTCGAACCAGACAAGCTGATAGTCCCGCAGCCATTGTCCCTGCCAGATCAAAACGCCATTGTCCGAAACCGAAAAGCGCCGAACAGAGGGAGGGTTTTTCGCGCCGGTAATGATTGGTAGCGGCTCGCCGGCGAGCGTGAGTTTTCCTGCATCGAAAGCCTGAGCCACCACCGCGTCATTTCGTAAAAAGATCAGCCAGCCGGGCGGAGCGTAAACCGAGACCCCGGCGTCAGCGACAATTTGTTTAATCTCCGGAGAATCCAACGAGCCTGCCCAGATGCCTTTCTGCTCCCGGAGGAAGAGAAAATGGCGACCATCGGGGAGGAAGTATGGAAAGCGATGTCGCTCTACCCCATTCTCATTGCCTTCGGTTTTCATATTCACCGGCTTTGGCTCGCCGCCCTGCGCCGATACCTGCACGACCGTCTTGCGGTAATCAGGAACAAAGACGATGACGCCGTCTTTGTTCCATGTTCCTCCGACGATGCGAGCTGAATCGCACAACACTTGCGCGTTTGCGCCGTTAAGATCGGAACGCTTTAGCTTTCCATTGGACCCGTACGCAATCGAGCGGCTGTCGGGCGACCAGAAAGGTTCAATCGCATTCTCGGAGCCGGGCAAAAGTTTCGCTTCCGTTGAATCGAGATCGCGGACGTAGAGCATATTCTTTCCGTCTGCTGAAGTAGCGGAGAACGCGATCTTCTGACCATCAGGCGAGATGACAGCCGCGTCCGGGAGCCCATCATTGAAGGCTAGTTCGGGCGGCGGATTAAAAGAGAGCCGCGCGGCGTGTGTGTCTGAAGAAGAGCGATTGAAATAGAGCACCGCCCACGCTGCGACGAGACCAAACAAAAGGATCGCACCGACGATCCAGGCAAGCTTTGCGTTGGCGAACCATCGCGAGATTCCGGTCGACCCTGAAGCATCGCTCCCAGCGGTAACGATTGGCATCGTCGCCGTTTGGCCGGAGATGGTAGCGCTTCCCGAAAGACTCTCGATCGCGAACGCCAGATCGCGCGCTGAATGAAATCGCTCGGCAGGATTCTTTTCCAAACAATGTCGCACGACACGTTCGAGCGCTGGTGAGACGGTCTTATTCGTCTCCGAAAGATCGGGAGGGTCTTCACGCAGAATCGCGCTCATCGTCTCGGCCATCGAGTCGCCGCGAAAGGCACGCTTGCCCGAAAGCATCTCGTAGAGAATTGCACCGAAGGAAAAGATGTCCGAACGATGGTCTATGTGCTGACCTTTCAACTGTTCCGGCGACATATAGCCCATCGTACCCATCACCGTGCCGGGATCGGTATTCACCTTGCGAGTCGGTACTTCAGTTTGTGACTGCGTTCCATCAGTTGCGGTGAGTTTCGCCAGACCGAAGTCGAGAATCTTCACGCGGCCATCGTCGGTGATGAAGACGTTGTCGGGTTTGATGTCTCGATGAACGATACCTCTCTCGTGCGCCGCGGCGAGGCCTTTGGCGATTTGCAGTGCGTAGTCAGTCGCTTTGCGTTGCGGCAACGCGCCGCTGGCCATCCGCTCGCGCAGCGTCTCACCTTCTAATAACTCCGAAACGATGTAAGGCGCGCCTTCATGTGTGCCAATGTGATAGATGCTGAGAATGTTTGGATGATTCAGCGCACCGGCGGCTTGCGCTTCCTGCTCGAAGCGATTCAGCCGATCGGCGTTTTCTGACAGCGCAGCCGGCAAAACTTTGATCGCGACGTCGCGACCAAGCTTCGTATCGCGCGCGCGCCAGACTTCGCCCATCCCGCCTTCGCCGATCTTGGAGA
>QHXG01000307.1:0-9332 GCA_003222845.1 Acidobacteriota bacterium
ATTTCATACTTCTCTCTTTGTCTCAGCGTGGCCTCGCGCAACGAGGGAAACCAAATGACGGGCACGCTTACCACCCGCCCGTCAGTAAGAGAGACATGCATCATCTCTTCATCAAAACGAACAGACTTAGCCAGCGCCGATGTTGGGACATAGGCTCTTTGAAACTCAGCTTCACTACTGACTAAAGTGCTCATTCCAAGCCTCCAGAAAGAGCGATTCGTTTTGCTCTACCAATCGCTCAAGGTCATTCAACGCACGACTCGAAAAACCGTAGTTCGAGGCCAGCTATTCCGCGCGGAGCACTTTCCCCACACGTTCCGTTTCTTTTTTCTTCTGCTCTTTGCGTATTTGCGCAGGTGTCATCTGCGGGTCGCGCCAATTGTCGAGGATGCCGACCTGGTGGACGCATTGGATGGTGCAGGTAGGCGCGCACCATTTTTCGGTTTTGTATTCGCGGTGGAAATCTTCCATCGTGTAATCTTTCAGCGGAGTGCCGGGATAGCCGCGCTGCTGCGAGCACCAGTGCACCAGTCCGTCTTCGCAGATGTAGAGGTAGCGCGAGCCTGAGCGGCAGCGCCACTCGTAGGGTTGGCCTTCGGCGATGCTGTCTTGAAACCAATTCAAACGCGCGTGATCTTTGTTGCCAAGCTTCTTCACCTGATGGAAGATTTGTTTTTCCTTTTCACCGAGCGGCTTCAGCAGTCCATCTTCATCGTGAATCACACCCACGGTGGTAGAGAAGCCCAGCTCCACCGCGCGCGTGGCAACGGTCAGCGCGTCCTCGGGGTTTTTAATTCCGCCGCCGATGACCGAATTGATGTTGACGTGAAAGTCCGCATGCTTCGCCAGATAGCGCAGTTTCTTGTCCAGCACGCGCAGGCTCTTGCGCGATACTTCATCCGGCTCGACGTTGTCGATGCTGATTTGCAGCGAATCAAGTCCAGCTTCGTTCAAGCGCTTGATGCGATCGGGCGTGAAGTAATAACCATTGGAAATCAGGCCGGCGATTATTCCATGCGAGCGGATGTGGCGAATGATATCGTCAAGCTGCGGGTGCATCATTGGCTCGCCGCCGGAAATGGTCACGATCGAGGTGCCCAGTTCGGCAAGTTTGTCGATGCGCCGCTTCATCACCTCGAGCGGCACCGGCTTTGAATTGTGATCGTATTCGTTGCAATAGGCGCAGGCGAGATTGCAGCGACGCATCGGAATGATGTGCGCCAGCACGACGTGGTTAGTCGAGGCCAGAGCCCGCGCAATGAAAGCGCCTTGGCGTAGTTTCCATTTGAGAAAGGTGCTGGTTCGCATTGAAAACTTAGCGTGTGCGTTTGAGTTCAAAAGAATATGCCGAGCCTTGCCGGAACGCAAGCATCTGGTCAGAACCGCCTGCGGTAGCGGGCGGTTGAACTTTAATCATCGAGAGCGACCAAAATCAGAGATCAACCGCCGCTACCGCAGGCGGTTCTGACAGAAAAGGGCTTCAGTTTCCCGAAGCCCTTCGCGTTCGATCTCTAACAGAGCAGTTTAGCCCTTTACTCGCTTCACGTTGGAATCGAGATTGAGCTTGAATTGATCCAGCGGAATTTTCTGGTTCTTCTCTATATTCATCAGGCGGACGGTCGTCGCATCGTCATTCTTTTCGACCATCTTCGTCTGCACCGGCATGCCTTCTTTATCGACCCAGAGTTCGATGTATTTGTAGCTGGCTGCGCCTTTAGGAGTCACCTTTAGGTGTTGAGTCCACACGCCGTCGCCCAGCGTCTCTTCGCGTACATCTTCGGCCTCACCAAATCGGGTGCGAAGTTGCGTCGCCGACATAGTCATAAGTTCGAGGACGTCACTATTCTTGTTTCCGGCAACCGAACGGGTATTGCCTTCGATTACCGTGTGTGTTCGGGGACGGTAAAGCTGGTAGTTTCCCTTGGCTACGGCGAGAGTTTCATGCTGCGGACTGGTCCACTCAAGCCGCAAGAAGGCGGTGCGACTTCCGCCAGGCCCGGGAATGTAGAGAATAATGCCCTGATAGGTATCCTTTTCGCGAATCTGCGAGTTATATTTTTCCATAACTATATTCGCGCGCAAGGTCTTCAAACTTTGCTGACCTCGCGTCATGCGGTTAAGAATCGAACTCACCATCCCAGCTTGAGCGTTGACAATTGCAACGCTTGCCACGGAGACCACAACCAAGGTCAACCCCGCGACTAAACTTAGCGAAAATATTCTCTTCATAATAGCTCCTCACTAAAACGTAAGGCCCCTGCGGGCCCCATGAATGTGCCTGAGTGCGCTTTCCGATCCGGCGCCTCAAGACGAATTATGCTGGGAGATTATAAAGCAAGATCATCGAATGTCAACCTCATATGCAATGAGCTTGCCAGAGCCGTCGCGCCGCTCCCTGACTGCCATGACCTGTCCATCGCTCCGGCCTGCAGCTTGCTTCGCACGACGTTCGATCTCGCCCTTATCTGATTGATTGGCAATGACATCGGTGCTGATAACGACGGTAGTTTGAGCCGCGTGGCTGCGCTTAAAAGCGGTGTTTTCGAACCAGCTTTTGGGCGTAAGAAATATGAAAACCAGAATTAAAACGCATAGCACATCCCACTGCCATGAAGTGCGCGGATACGTCCAGAAGATAATCCTCTTTCCGGTATTCAGCAGAAAGCCCATGATCCGCAACGCCTTTCCCCGCGATTTATAGCCTGCGCCGAGACATTTGTCGAGCAGGCAAACTTGGTTCCAGGGTTGAGAGTTCAACCTTTAGGTTGCCTGTCCACGAAACTGCAAGCTAAAGCTTGAACTCTCAACTCCCGGTGCCCGACTCTCACTTCTTAGCTCGGAACGCGATTGCGTTTCAGACAATATGGCCATCGCGCATTTGGATGACGCGTTGGCAGGCAGCTGCTGCTTCAGGATTGTGAGTGATCATGATGATGGTTTGATTGAAACGATCATTTAATTCGCGGAACATTTTGAGGACCAGCGCGGAATTCTCTGAATCCAGGTTCCCCGTAGGCTCGTCAGCCAAAACGATCGCCGGCCGATTGACCACTGCCCGCGCCAGGGCCACGCGCTGTTGTTCGCCACCCGAAAGCTCCAGAGGTTTGTGATGCATCTTGTCTTCCAGCCGCAGCATCCGCAGAATATCGTCCGCGCCGTTCCCGTGAATCCGCTCCGCTAAACGTAGATTCCCTTCCGCCGTCAAAGTGGGAAACAGGTTGAAACGCTGAAACACAAATCCAATTTTGCGCCGGCGAATATCGGTGCGCTTGGCGTCTGAAGCTGCGGTCAAATCTTCGCCATCTACGACGATGCGTCCCCTCGTCGGGGTCAGCAGACCTCCCAGCAAATGCAGCATCGTCGACTTTCCACAGCCGGACGGTCCCATGACGGCGACGAACTCGCCTTCCTGCGCCGCCAGAGAGACCCCGCGCAACGCAGGCACGTCAACTTTGCCCACGCGATAAATTTTTTCCAGGTTCTCAGCTTTTAGAATCGTTGCCATTGCAAATCAGAAGTAATGAGAATGTCCACCTGTCACTTTAATGCTTCAATTGTCGATCGGCCGTTCCCACAATATCGAACGCGAGTTTTAAGTCAGAGCCGGGAAATCGGCCGGTCGCTACCGCTCGCGGTTCTGACACGCTATTCGTAAGCAAGCGCGTTTACCGGATCCAGGTTAGCGGCTCGCGCCGCCGGATAAAAAGCGCCCAACGCACCGCCAAGCAGGCCAATTGCCGCGGCAGTCAATGCCCACCAGCCACTGAATTCAAAAATGAGTCCCGAAGTCTCATGAATAAAAAATCCCGCCAGAGCTGCCAGCGCAAAACCGACCAACAAGCCCAGGGCGCTGATGACCAGCGCTTCTCGTTCGATTTCGCCGACGATGTAGCCACGAGAAGCACCCATCGCTTTGAGAATTCCAATCTCGCGAGTGCGCTCGGTAATAGTTGTGTGCATTGCCAGCATGATCACCAGCGCGCTGACGACCGCAGCCACCGCCACCAGCACGCGCATGAAAATCGTTAGACTGGGAAATGAAGTCTCGACGCTCGGAAAAAATTCGCGCGTGAATTGCACCTTGTTGCCGGGAAGCTGTTCGGTAATGCGTTTGGCCACCGCGATTTGCTCGTTCGGATTCTTGCATTTGATCAGGATGTAAGTGCATTTCCCCGGAGCTTCGAGGATGTCCTGCATCACCGAGAGCGAAAGCTTGGCGCGCGCGCCGGATTCCGGAGAGTAGATGCCTACAACGCGATAGGCCTTGTCGCTAAAAAGCTTCAACGTGCTTCCCAACGGATGATTGCGGCTGGCCTTGGTTTCGTCGATTACGATCTCATCCGCAGCTTGCGGCGCGTGACCCTCGATCAACCGAATATTATTCATCCTTGCAAAGCTGTCCCAGTCCACCGCTTCGACTTGATCAATGCCAACTAACCCGCCGCTCGGATAGAAATGTCGAATCACTGGCGACACCGACTCGACACCATCTATCTGCTTCAATAAGTCGACATACTTAGTGCTCAGATTTACCGCCGCCGACGTTGCCTGGATCGAGCCCGGGCGGGTGAAGATTATTTCCGCGCGCACGTTCGACAAACGCCGCTGCAAATCGTCAGACATCCCATGCGCCAGGCCGGTAAACAGCATCACCAAAGCCACTCCAAGCGCGACGCCGATGACACTGATCGCTGACCGAAGTGGCCGCTGGCGAATATTGGAAATTACTAAACTATCCACTAAAAACCGCGCCTCTTTCCTAAGTCGGGAATATTAATACAAGGCGCTGGGAAAGCCTAACCGCAGAGTTTTCGCCAGTGCGCCAAAATCTGTCGCTAGGCACCTTTCTTATTCCCTCTCCCTTTTGGGAGAGGGCCAGGGTGAGGGCGCGAAGCGTAGAGAAAAAGGTGCGGGGTGGTTCGCTGTTTTCGCTAATCCCTCATCCCAACCCTCTCCCAAAGGGAGAGGGCGTTCGGAAGACGGCGAATTGGAATTGATTACCGGCAAAACTTTTAGCGCACCGAGTACTGACGAGCCGGATTGCGGCGGTCTTGAGCTTGTTTCTCACACCTTATTTCAGAAAATCCAGGACCAACGCAATCGTCTCATCCGGTTTTTCTTCCTGCGGCGCGTGGCCGCATTCGTCAATCACCTTCAAAGTTGAATTCGGAATGTCTCGATCCAGCAGCTCGCCCACTTTGAGCGGAATGATTCTGTCCTGCCGGCCCCAGATGATTAGCGTCGGCATTTTGATGTCTTTGTATTTCGCGACCAGCTCATCGAAGTTCGCCGGGACAAGCTGTTGGGCGGTTTCCAAAAAGGCGTGACGCGCGCCGGGCTCTGAAAGCGGTGCCGCGTAGGCCGCGATCTGTTCTGCGGTAATTTTGTTTGGATCGTAATAGGCCATGCGCAGAACTCTGGCGGCGATAAGACGGCTGGGTAAAAGGTAAGCAGGCAGGTTCAGGATTGGCACTGATAGCAATCTCAAATAGAAAGGAATGTATTCCTTGTATGCGCCGGCATCGATCAGAATGATCGACCTCAACCGCGCCAGGTCTCCGGTTTCCATTAAGATGATTGTGACCAGCAGCGATAGCGCGCCGCCCAAAGAATTTCCTACCAGCGTCAAGTTCTTCAGGTCGTGTTTCAGAATAAACTGACGGATTAATTCCGCCTGATCCAGCGTTGAGTATTTTGTGTCGTTGGGTTTGGGAGATTTTCCACACCCTTTGAGATCGATCAGAATTAGTTGATAGTCTTTTGCCAAGGGTTCGATAAAGTTCCGCCAAGAGTAAAGGCTTGCGCCAATGCCGTGGATGCAAAGCAAAGGCCGACCCTCGCCATAACTTTCGTGGTAAAGCTCGATTGGGTTTGTAACACCATTCATTTGTTATCGCGGCGATGATATCATCCTCGCCTGTGGTCCTCCGCAAAATCATCTGGAAAGACCAGTTCGTTGAAAGTTTGGGCGGAAACATCAAGTCTCGGCAGGAGAAGTCGAAGAGGTCTTGGACGAGAGACCTCATATTCGGAGGGTGGAGAAAGGTAGAGTGAAAGGCGAAGATATCTATGCTGCGTACGGCCAACCCAGCGCGGGCCGATACTTGATCGTTCTCTACATTCGCAAGATCACCGGCGCGCTCTTGCCAATTTCAGCGCGCGATATGGACTACGCGGAAAGAAGATACTATGAAAGACAAAGATAAGGTCATCGACCCATTACCCGATTCATTTGAGACCGAAGAAGAGGCTGGCGCGTTCTGGGATGCTCACAGCACCATGGATTATCAGGAATACCTTGAGCCAACCGACGACACGATTAAAATCAGCGAGCGCGTTTTCGAGGTGCAGGTTGCTGAAGACGTATTCAAGAAATTACAGCAGGAAGCCGCCTCTCTTCATCAACCCGTTCCCAAAATCGTTGACAAGATTCTGCGAAAGGAACTGGCTTAGCCGTGCCGGAGACTCGCTTATGAATTCACAAGCTTTGCCACACTGGGTCGAGACTCAGAGATCAGAGATCAGCAATGTTGCGTGTAACAACTGTGGAGCCCGAATCGCCGAACGAGAGGATCTGCCGATCAAGTATCGAAAACCGTGCCCGGATTGCGGATCCACGTCTCGCAAATTCTTCGCGAGCGTGCACTTCACGGCGAATGTGGAAGCAAAGGCAGCACTCTCAGTTGTTCCGGAAGTCAACCTGCTCTTACAGACTCTTATTGTCCCTGGTGAACGAATAAGTGACGGACAACTGATCGAGGCGGTGGACTTCCTTGGTTCGAAATCCTCGAGCGGCTTAAGATTGATCCTGCTCTCGCTTTCAAGATTTCGCCTCGAGCGTGGGAGGAATTGATTGCAGGTGCCTACAAAGCCGCTGGTTTTGATGAGGTGATTCTTACGCCGCACAGCGGAGATTACGGACGCGATGTAATTGCGATTAAGTACGGTCTGGGCTCTGTGCGTGTAATAGATCAAGTCAAAGCTTATAAACCAGGCCATCTTGTTACCGCTGACGATGTCAGAGCCCTGATCGGAGTCTTGCACGGAGATGGAGCCTCAAAGGGTTTTCTCACGACCACATCAGATTTTGCTCCTCGGCTCAAAGACGATCCGCTCATTGCTCCTTTCATTCCCGCGCGGCTGGAACTTACTAATGGCAATAAACTAATGGCGCGGCTACAAGAGTTGTCGAAGAAAAGATGACGAACGATGTTGCCCTACGCCGCAGGCAGCAACCCTTTAATTTCCCTTACCACGCGATTCACTTCCTCCTGATCCGCCAAAGCTATCATGAAGAACTTGTAGCCCTGGTGAAAGCAGATGACGCCGTTGGTAAACAGCCAGACGCCGTCGAGGAAGGGATTACCGCCCAATAGCCAGCTTATCGGCGCGCCGGTGATGGCGCCGGGTTGAACGATCTGCGCGAACATGGCGGCGCCCGCGGCGCAACTGAACGCTCCCAGTAAAGGCGCGCCGACGTATTTGGTGATCTTACGTTGGAATTCAATTCTCTCTCGCTCGGCTTCGTCTAATTCGCCGGCCGCAATTCGCTCTTCCTGCTGGTGCAGGTACGCCTCGAACTTCTCGCTCGCTTTTTTCAATCCCCAGACCGGCAACGCGGAATGCGTAAGCCAATGCGGATGCGAGCCCAGCAGCACCGCATCTAGTCCGGGAAACGCAGCGCCCAGGCGCACGCCGAGAATCAACGAGAACGAAACTGCGGCGGCTTTGCCGGGATTTTCTTTGACCCAATCTTTTGCTTTCACTATTCCGGCGGTCGCTGCGGCGGAGGCTCGGGTAGCGTGCACGCCTTTGCCGGCCATCTTGGTTGCCGTTGCAACGTAGCCAACCGCGTCATCGAAGACCTTCTCCGCCTTCTTGCCTGCGGGTCCGGCAGCGTCACGAATGATCTTGCCGGCATCACCGGCCGCCCCGCGAACAATTTTGCCGGCATCTTTGGCGCGGCGCTTTGCTTCGTCCGCAGCTCGTCCCGCGGTCTCGCGCAAATTCGTTTCATCGGCTAGGCGCCCAGCCTCGGCGCGCAAATGCTCGGCGCCGTTGGCGATCGTCTGCGCGCCGCGACGGGCGGCATCGCCGGCAATGCGCGCGCCATCTTCGACGATACCTTTCACGCCCAGTTTTTCATCCAGTTCTCGCGCTTTGCGTCTTGCTGCCCGATGAAGATCATCAAATTTCTCTTTGTAATCGGCCATTGCTTTTTGAACTCCCTGGCTATTCTACGACATGACGCAGGGTTGGGTTCAGGAATTAAGTCGAATAGTCGAATACGGTCCTTGAGCTTGCTTTAAGTAATTCACAGAGACAGAGAATCACAGAGTCAGCACAGAGGAAATCTAATCGTTGCCTGCTGACATTCAGCATCTCCCCGAACCTTCAGCCGTCTGAGACGAATCCAGAAGCAAAACACAACCCAATCGGATGAACTAATCGGCTCTAATAATGCATCGACTAGATGAGGAGGTTCTTATGTTCAAAGCTAATGAAGCCTTTGCGAGTTTTTCCGTTAACGACCTTCAGAGAGCCCGGGAGTTTTATACTCAAAAGCTCGGACTGGATGTTTCAGAATCGACTGAGGGATTAGATGTGCACCTGGGTGGCGAGCGTGTGTTTATCTATCCCAAACCAAATCACACCCCGGCGAGTTTTACGGTTCTCAACTTCATCGTGGACGATATCGAAACGGCCGTCGACGAACTGAACAATCTGGGCGTGCGCTTCGAGAAATACGAAGGCGAAATCAAGACCGATGAGAAAGGCATTCACCGAAACGAAGGCCCAATGATCGCGTGGTTCAAAGATCCGGCGGGCAACATCCTGTCGGTGCTGCAAAGTGGAAACAAGTAATCAAGTCCCGCCAGCACGCATTTGACAGTAGCCCAGCTCTGCGGACTTTATTACCGTGAAACGCAGAGGGATGCTGAGGCATTCACAGAGAAGCGCAAAGGACAGCATTTCTCTGCGTCCTCTGCGAAAACCTTCGCGTCCTCTGCGTTAAAAACAATCTTGACAATCCGTAACGTGTGAGTTTTCTCGGCACCTAAAATCCTATCTGAGACATCTCACATTCACTCTGATCGAGAAAGGAAATTCCGATGCCCCGACAAATCTTTCGCGCGAGCTGCCTCGCCTTTCTTCTGGCTTTGAGTCTTACTTCATGCCAGGCCCAAACACTCTCGAATTGCCGTCCAACGCCGCCGATGCCACCGAACGCCAAGCCCGGCGTTGGTGGTTTAAGTCTTAGTCGAGACGGCAAGATGCTCGTCGTTGCCGGAGGCGACGCCAAGATCAGATTTTTAGATATGGCCACCGGA
>QHXG01000307.1:9392-9634 GCA_003222845.1 Acidobacteriota bacterium
ACTCCGACGAAAAACTGCTCGCCTCTTCGAGCCGCGATCGCACCGCAAGGACTTGGGACGTTTCCAGCGGCCAGGAGTTGCGGCAGTTCGGCGGTTTGCGCTGTTCGGTAAAAGCCGTAGCGTTCAGTCCCAACGACCAGCTCATTGCCGCGTCGGGTAATGACGGCATGCTGAAAATTTGGGACGTGAGGACTGGAAAAGAGTTGAAGTCACTCGTGCACATCAATTCGGCCGACATCGAT
>QHXG01000308.1:0-9347 GCA_003222845.1 Acidobacteriota bacterium
CTCCTCTTCCTCATCCGCAAATTGCAACTCGTAGAGCCGCTGGTACTGACCTCCACGCGCGAGCAGTTCGGCGTGCGTGCCTTGCTCGATAATTTGGCCGCGCTCCATTACGACAATTAGATCGGCGCGACGAACGGTGGAGAGTCGGTGCGCGATTACGATCGTCGTCCGATCGCGAATCAGATTAGCGATTGCGCGCTGCACCAATTGTTCCGACTCAGCATCCAGTGCCGAAGTCGCTTCGTCAAGCACCAGCACGGGCGCATCAATCAGAACCGCCCGTGCAATCGCCAGGCGTTGACGTTGTCCGCCGGAGAGAAAAATTCCGCGCTCGCCGATCACCGTGTCATATCCGTTCGGCAATTCAACGATGAAATCGTGCGCCAGTGCCGTGCGCGCTGCATCTTCGATCTGCTCGTGGGTAGCGTCGGGGCGGCCATACGAAATGTTATAACGAACTGTGTCATTAAAAAGCACGGTTTCCTGCGTTACTAACGCCAACTGGCGGCGAAGACTGGCCACGCTCACCTCACGCAGATCTATTTCGTCCCAGAACACAGCGCCCGAAGTCGGATCGTGAAACCGCGGCAAGAGTTTCGTCAGGGTCGACTTTCCGCCGCCGGATTCTCCTACCAGCGCCACCATTCTTCCTGCGGGAACTGTCAAGCTGACCCCGCGCAATACCGGGCGCGCTTCATTTGCATAACCAAAATGCACTTCGGAAAACTCGATCTGGCGGCGCAGCGGAGCCAAATTGATGGCATTCGTCGCTTCCGGAATTTCGACATGCTCATCCAAAACTTCCCAGACGTGCCGCGCCGCCGCCAGCGCCTGTGACATTGAGTTTTGAAGTCGCGAGAGTTTCCGCATTGGATCGTAACTGCGAAACAAAAGGACGATGAAGAGTAGGAACTGTGCCATGTCCATCCGGCCCAGTCTGATTTCGCGTTCGCCGAAGAAGAGCAACACGGCGATGAAAAGGACGCCAATCAATTCGATTATTGGCGGCGACATGCCCGCGATGCTGGCAGAGCGCAGGTTGGCCCGTCGCACGCGCTGCGCGACCGCCGTAAACCGGCTTCGTTCGCGCGCTTCGCCTCGATAGGCCTTGACGATACTTTGATTGGCCAGGGCTTCCTGCGCAGTATCGGTCAGATACTTGCTGCCTTCGAAGGATTCGCGGGCCAGTTTGCGCAGGGACCTGCCGAAGCGCATCGTCAAACCGGCGACCGGCGGAGCAATAAGCAACGAACCCAGGGTGAGCCGCCAACTCACATAAAACGACGCTGCTATAAACGCGATCAAAGTAAATCCTTCGCGCAGCATATCGCGCAGAGTGTGAGTCACGGCCGCTTCGATCGCCGCCGCACTTGAAATCAAGCGCGAGACTAAATAGTTTGTGCGGTGCCGTTCGAAGAACGACGCCGATTGTGCAAGGATATGACTGTAAAGCTCCTGTCGAAGACTAAGAATCGAAGACTGGCCGATGTAGGCCATCCAATAAGTAGAGAAGTATTCGGCAATGCCCTTGACTACCGTAAAAACGATCAGGAGTAACGCAATCATCCGCCAGGCGTGAAGGCCCGAGGCCGGAATGAGACGTTGCAGGGCAAAGGGCGTCGGAGTGGGGCGCGCATTCCCGTGGGCGAATGCTTGATCGAAGATCGGGACTATCAACGCGCTGGTTGCGGTCTCCAGCACGGCCACGATGATCATTGCCAAGGTAGCTATAGCGAACGTGCCGGTGTGAGGCAGAAGGTATCTTAGAAGCCGCCGCAGATCGCGCATTTATGTGTTGAATATACCACCGATTTCAATCGGTGGTACTTAAGTCTCAGCATACATGGGAACTGACCTTTTCGAGCGTGTCTTTCTTTCTCTCAATTCGGCCTCACCCCACCAAGGTGAGGCCGAATTGAGAGAAGGAAAACCTGCAGAATGGATCTCGCCGTCTTTTAGGCTGAAATTGAAACACCACACGACTGGAAGTCGGTGGTATCTCCAACGGCTACTCTCAGTTCTGATTGCACCGGTCCCGCAATATACTGACGCCAAACGTTTGACGTCAAGGCAGAGAGTATCCATACTAAGCTGAAACCCCTAATGTTCAAAGTTCGAGTCGCGGCTGGCCTTTGCCAGCGGCGACTGCGTTATAATCGGATCGATTAAAGCGAGCACAAGGAAAAATACAGTGGATCCCGAACCAGCGAAAGCAAATGCAAAAAAATTGATGATTGTCGATGATGATGTCGAGATGCGTACGCTGTTAGCGGAATACTTTCGGCGTCTCGGGTATGACGTTTCGGAAAAAGAGGGCGGACAGGCGGCGCTACAAGCAACCGTTACAAATCAGTTTGATTGTTTTATTCTCGATGTCGCCATGCCGGAAATGTCGGGCCTCGAACTGCTAAAGAAGCTCCGTGCTCGCGGCATTCATGCACCCGCGCTCTTTCTTACCGCCCATGACTTGCTTGATGACAAAGTCGCTGGTTTCGAGGCAGGAGCGGACGATTATCTCGCGAAACCTTTCAGCCCGCGCGAATTGGAAAAACGAGTCGAAGCCCTGCTGAGACGCGGACAGCTGGCGACGCAGCCGACCGGTGACGGAGAGCGTTTAGAAATAGGCGACCTGGTGGTTGACAAACGGCGACACGAAGTCTCGCGAGCCGGAAGCAGAATCGATCTGACACCGCTTGAATTTCAGATATTGGAGTTACTTGCCTCAGAACCTGGCCGTGCCTGGTCGCGAAATGATCTGCTCGATCGGGTCTGGAGCACTGAGTACGAAGGCTATCAGCGGAATATCGATCCCCACATCAATCGACTGCGAAAGAAGCTGGAGAACGATCCCAAGAATCCTCATTATGTGCTCACCGTCCGCGGGGTCGGATACAAACTTAACGAGAATCCGTGAAGCCGCCGGCGGCGAAAGGGAACGAGACGCAATTCGTCGTTTATTGCTAGGTGACGATGTACTGCTCAAGCCACCTTCGCGTGCTGATTCTGATTGCGACAGCACTTTCGTCCGGCTTCTCTACGAGGGCCCAGGTTCCGGGGCTGATCTCCCGACAGTTTAATGCTCAAACCGATAGTTCTGGCACTACCGCAAATCTCCGCTGGGATCCGCGGCCCGGCGTTTCACGTTATCGCTTGCAACTCGCGCTTGACGTTGGATTCGCAGACATCGTACTTGATCGAGTGGTTACCGGGAATGAACGCCAGATTACCGAATTGCCACCGGGCAAATATTTCTGGCGCATCGCGCCTTTGACGAGGACGCTCGGTGAATTTTCGTCGGCGAGAGTAATCGAAGTTCGCCGACAAACGCTGCCGGACAAAACTCGGCAAACAGACAATCGCGACAACCAGCCTGTGGGCAGCAGACCGCCGCCCGCGAATTTCGTAGCCGCTGCCGGTGGCTGGCGGACGGCGATTGGCGACATTAGCTATCCGGTGCCGGCGCATTTACGCTGGCGCGATCGATTCGACATCGTCGCCGTCAACAGCGAAGGCGTAACGTTTGCGCTTGATTCGGGAAGCGGCGTATCGCTGTGGAGTGCCAGACGAACGCAACGAACCTCGATGAGGGGCAACAGTGTCCCGATTCCGCCGCTTATTGTTCGCGCACGGTCCGGTCTCGATAACGTCATCGCTATATCCGGCGCGACGGCAACGAAGTTTGAAGGCGCGACCGGTCGCGAAGTCTGGCGCGCTGCGCTGCCGGCCGCGGCGTCGAGTGGCGCGGTAGTGGAAACTGCGCGCGGTGCTTCCATTTTCATAGTGGATAATTCCTTGCAGCGCATGTTCCTGCTGGATGGCGTCGACGGAAACATCGGGTCGCAAACTAAACTTCTACAGCGCGTCGTAGGTGGGCCAACGACTTTCATTGACCAGAGTTCTCAACGGATATTACTGGCGTTCGCCAATGGCCGCATCGAAGTCCGAGACGAAACCGGCGCGGTTGTGCGGTCGGGAGATGCAGGTGGCGCGGTCACAACGTCTCCATTATTTGTAAAGGGGTCGCATGCTCCGTTCGTCATGGTAGGCACGAAGAATGGATTGACAGCACTGAACGCCGACGACCTGCGCCCGTTGGGGAGAGTCGCAATCAAGGATGATGTGCCCCGTGGCGCTCTTGCCGCTGAAGACCTTAATGGTGATGGCGCCGCTGAAGTGTTGATGGTAACCGAGCACGGGCGAGTCATCGCGGTTAACGCTGCTGACGGTCGGATACTTTGGAATGCTGACGCGGGCAGCGAAGTGGACGGTATGACGTTCGCCGACGTCAATGGCGATGGCGTGATGGACGTCATTGTTGGGACCAGTCAAGTCTTCGCTTTGGTGATATCGGGTCGCGATGGCTCGATCGTCTGGAAGGACAGCGAAGGCGCAGGTCTGGTGGCGAATCATGCAACTTCGCTGGCGCCTCGCTCGATTGTCGCAATACCTTTCGGAAGGGCCGCGCTGCTGATCTCCGGCGATGCGTCTCGCAGCGGTTTGCGTGCGGTCGAGCTGCTCAAGAGTTCGGGGCAACCTAAACAGTGAGAGTCCTCAAAATGCTTTGGATCGTCAGCGCTATTTCATTCGTTGTTTGGTTGGTCGGAACCTTTCTGCTGCACAAAGGCGGCCCCATCCACTTCGCTCTAGTCTCCGCCATATGCTTCTTCGTCATCCAATTCACGCAGGATAGACGCACAAGAGAATACAAGAGATCGCAGAAGCGCTAGGCTATCTGCCGAGAATTTTTCGGGTGCTCTCGTGCCTTGCACAAAAAGTCGTTCGCACCACCGCAGGCTATCGAATTCTTTCGGCCAAGCTAATCTTATTCACACCTGGCTTTAGCCAGGTGAACTGCGCCAAGCTAAGACGGGAAACCGTTTCAAACGGTTTCCTATTCGCTTGATTCCCGATCACCCGGCTGAAGCCGGGTGTGAATGAGAACCTCAACCTTCTTTTTTGCCCGAACCTCAGCCCCTCAAAAGGCAAAGGGCGCAAAGATTGCTTGCCAGCCCCACGGCGGTTCGGCAACAATGACCGCATGTTTTGCATCAATCAGGATCGGACATGCCCCTTGATTGTCATCACTGAGGAGTTGGCCATATGAAACAATCTTTCAAACCATTCGCTGTTGTTTTCGCGTTAATTCTCCTGGCGACAATGGCCCTGGCGCAGAACGATGCGCGCCGCACCACAGTCGCCATCACTTACCCTTTGAACCAGACGATCGAAGTTGCCTTTCACGGAACGACGCGTCTGCCGCGGCTGAAAGGTACCGCGAAGGTCAAGCGACAAGGACGCCGGGGCACGCGCGTCGAGCTGAGTTTAGAGAACCTGCCGCGCGCGTACGAGCTTGGAAGCGTTTACACGACCTTTGTGCTTTGGGCCATTTCGCCAGACGGACATGTCGACAATCTCGGTGAGATCAAACGCAGCGGCAGCACGCTGGTCGATTCAAAGATTGATGTGACTACGCCGCTACAAACTTTCGCTCTGATCGTCACGGCTGAGCCGCATTTTCTCGTGCACACGCCCAGTCGCATGGTGGTGATGGAGAATGTCGGACCGGTTGCGATTCGTAACGCGCAGGTGGAGACCGCAAAGATTCAGTACATCGGCAACTCCAGCGATTATTTCCGCGATTCGAACGTGCCGATGATTGCTGAGTCAGACTTCCGAGACATCCCCGTAGCGTTGCTCGGCGCGCGACAGGCGCTCAATCTGGCGCGTTACGCCGGGGCCGATCGCGATGCCCCGAATGAGCTGCGCACCGCCGAAGCCGACTTGCAACAGGCCGAGAGCGCCTGGCGCATGCATCAAGCCGAACGCGAGATCGATATCCTGGCGCGACAGGCAATCAGCAGTGGCGCCAAGGCCGAAGACATGGCTCTGGCGCGGCGCGTTGCGCGCGAACGACGCGAAGAACTCGAACGCCGCGATCTCGCGGTGCGCGCCGCCGAGGAAAGCACAACTACGGCGAACCAGGAATTAACTCGGGTGAAACGTGACCTCGAAAACGAACGCCACGCCCGCGAACTCGCTGAAAGAGATTCATTGAACGCCACCGAGCAACTTCGCGACGCGCGCACCGAGATCGCGCGGCTGCGCGCAGAGATGCAAACTGTCCGGGCAGACGCCGAGGATGCGAAGGTGCGCCTGGCGCGAATCGAGGGAGAAAAACAAGCCGAAGATGCGCGCCGCGCCTCTGAGAAGCGCGCCGCCGATCAGCGCGCCGCGGCGGAGACACTGAAGCAATCGCTCAGCCGCTTCGGAACAGTGCGCGACAGCGGCCGTGGCATGACGCTCGTGTTGTCCGAATCGATTTGGGCCAATCCTCGGTCAGCAAATCTCGTTGCAGCCTCGGCAGCGAAACTCGATCAAATCGGCGCGTTGCTGGCGAACAATCCCGATTTTCAGATCGCGATCGAATCGTACACCGACAATCGCGGGGACGAAGCCGCATTGCAGCAACTCACGCAGGATCGCGGGCGCGCGCTGTCTGAAAGATTGGCCGCCGCCGGCGTCGACGTCACGCGCATTCAGGCCACCGGCTTGGGCGGCTCAAATCCTGTAGCGCCTAACACCACGCTCGCCAGCCGCGCGAAAAATCGCCGCACGGAGATTACGCTCAGCCTGGCGGGACAGTAGCCATCGCGTTAGAAGCCCAATCAGGAGAGAGGGCCGTGACCCTCGCCGAGGGAGGTCGGCTCAAACAGAAAGGATCTCATGAACGATCTGATCCATCTTCGCCCATTCCCTGGGATGTTGTTTTTATGAAAGAAAATCGGCTGTCCCGTTTGGGCAACTGCCATAGGGGCTTCCGCAGTCAGTAAATTTACTCTTGCTGAGAAAAGCGTGACGACTATAGATTTAGACCCCCTGAAACGTGCTAGTGTCTTGCAACACTTTTGGTGTCTACTACGTTAGGAGCTTCATGTTTATGTTTGCAAGAATTAACCGAATATAACGTTCCTCAAAGGTAGCGGGTGTTACGATGGTAGTAAGAACTCATAGACTCCTTTGGTCAATCGCCTTTGTGCTCTTCGCTGGCATTTCCGTGTTAATGCATCCTGCCATCGGCTTGCACGGGTTGAGTGGTCAGTATTTTTATAAGCATCCGAAATTAGGCTTCTCTCTTGAATACCCGCTCCCACTTACGGCGCGGGAGTTTCCTAATGGCGTGGAGCTAAACAACGACGCAGTACAAATTAATGACCGCATTCATATTGATGTTACCAACACCACTCTTGAGCCAGATAGGTATTACGTTGAGAGGATTGCCCAAAACTTCAAGAAGTTCAGGAGTGCTCAAGCGGGTGCAATCTTCAAAGGAGCCGAATTTGGCGACGGGGCATACACGAAGGTTGCAGATCTGAGAGTTGACGGCTATCAGGCCGTGAAGGTCATTTACGAATATCGTCAGCAGCGAGACACCGAATCAGAACCTGAGTTGCCGCTTCCGCCTATGTATGCTGTTATGGTTTACATAGAAAAAGGCGCGGATATTTGGGATGTGGCAAGCTACGCATGGAATAAGGAGTCGCAACAGAAGAGCGTCCCGACTTTCGAGGTAATTCTGAGAACATTAAAGTTCTAATACTGTAAACCACATCCTCATGCTCAGAAGACCGCGCCTAACAACGCCATGCAGCCGACCGCGAGCCAGCGTTGCTTTCATCCGCGAGACGCCCTTCTAATCGCGTTGTCTGCGCGGCGGCTGATGGCGGGCGTTATGGGTTGCAGCGTCCGACCAAAAGAAATCGCTTATGGAGTAGCGTCGAATCCGCAGTCTTGCGTGGTCTAGCAGATAGGTCTACCGAAGTTCGCTTTTGGGCGTGTTATGCGGCAGGCACGTTACAAGTCCAGAGTGCGTTGCCGAAGTTAGAAGAGTTAGCGAACACTGACTCTGAAATTTGTCCAAATTGGTGGCGCGTGTCAGAAGAAGCGGCAGACGCAATCGAATGGATACACGGAAGAGAAACGGCCAGCCGTTTGCCAATGTCCAGAGGTTCAAAAACACAAGTCCTCTAAAGATGAAGGCAAAGCCCAACAAAGCCTTGCAGCCGACGGCGCTATAGCATGCTTCTCAAGTGACCTTATTCCTTCAGCTCGGATGCTAATCGCGCGCCGCAGCTGAAGGCCAGCGTTGGGCCGCTTGCTTATGTCCGTATATTGAGTAAGACATGCCCTTCACAATAGATCCACAGCCCGGTGAGGAAGTTTACCTGCAACGGGAATTCCGTGGTTCACACGATCATGTCTTCGCGATGGCCGTTTCCAACCAAGCCGTTTATGTTTCTGCTCAGAAACTTGTTTTGAAGCGAGACGCCTGGTACTTCAAACGGGTTCCATTGAACGAAGTTGAAGAGGTGCGCCTTGTCAAACAACGGCCGGTTTACATTCTCTTACTTGGCTTAGTCATGATCCTTTTTGGTGGGATTCTGTCGTTCTTAATGATGTGGCGTGCATTCAATCCAATGCCGGGAGTCCCATACCATGTGAGTGGATGGCCGTTTGCGATCTTGGTCGGCGGCATCATCATCCCTTTGATCGCGCGTGGGAGAAAAATTCTAATAGTCCGAATGCGCGCGGGAAGATTCAAATGGAAACCACAGCTCGCCGTGGACAGGAAAACAAGAGAACACTACTCGCACATTCAGGATGAATTAGTTGACGCTTGTCGAAAAGCGGGTATTTCAACAGTCACGTTGCAATAGCACCGCGGCCCAAATCGTTGGACGCGAGCGGCGGGAGCGCGTTTCTCAACTTGTTCTGCCTGGCGAAGGGTGTTTTGATTCGCGCCGCCGCGTCAACTCAGACGTTGGGCATGCTCGCATAAACTCGAAAGCTTCCTATGGCTCGGAATATAGTCGCCGTCATTGCTGGTGTCTTTCTTACCTTTGTTCTTATCATGGCAGGGGGATGGTTGGCTTGGCTGCTGATTGTCGGCAACGTGGACGCCAGCGAAAACAAAGATGCCATCGTGCGCGTGACGCTCTGGCAAATGTTCTGCGTAGTTCCCTTAATATGTGTCGCTGTCGGCGGTTTTGTCGCCTCAATCGCGCGCCGATCTGCTTGGTTGCTTGGTGGTGTGGCCGTATTGCCGATATTCGTTTATGGTCTCATTCGCGGCGCGCATGTCGTTGAAATCATTTTGTTCGTCGCGTACGCGGGGCTCGCGTTCGCTGCTGCATTTGCCGTTTCGCGCTTCAAACGATCGCAACCTGCTTAACGGCATGCCCAACAACGCATAAATCGTTGGACGCGGGCGGCGGGGGCGTGTTTCGCAACTAACTTGGTGCGGCGGAGGGTGTTTTGATTCGCGCCGCCGCGTCAACTCAGACGTTGGG
>QHXG01000308.1:9530-19599 GCA_003222845.1 Acidobacteriota bacterium
CAAACGCGCCAATGATCCGTGACATCCTTCTTGTCTCGGCAATCTTGATGATTTTGTTGTATATTCCGCGTCGACGTACGCAACACTAACGTGGCGCGACCGCCGACGGGCTCGCAAATGAAGCGGCAGCCCAACAATGCGTTCGACCGGAGCGCGGGATAGCGCGTTTCTCAACTTGTTCGCTCCGGCGCAGGTTGCGTGTCGCCGCGCGGCCACCTGACCTCAGACGTTGGGCGACCGTCAACGACAGCTTCAGCAGCGACGAGTCGTAGGTAATCGACTAGCGAAGGAGGAATGTCATGGCATCCAAACCAATTCGAGAAGGGTTTCAGTCTGTGGTCCCATTTCTGTCAGTTCAAGCAGCTGCCAGCCTGGTGGAGTTCCTCTGTGCAGGTCTCGGCGCAAAACAGACATTCGAGTCCAAGAGCGGGACTCACTTTGAGGTTAAGATCGGGGACTCGATGGTGATGATCGGAGATGTCGGCGATCAGACGCCGGCCACCGGGCAGCTCTTCATGTACGTTGAAGACGCCGACGCATCTTACAAACGCGCAATTCAGGTGGGAGCGACATCGATTATGGAGCCTTCGCTCCGCCCTTGGGGAGAAGGTGAAGAACTGTTGCTCGCCGCGGGCGTAAAAGATCCATCGGGCAATCTCTGGTTCTTCGCTGGGCCGAAGTAGGTGCCCCGGCCCGCCCAAATCATTGGACGCGAGCGGCGGGAGCGTGTTTCGCAACTGGCTCGGTGCGGCGCAGGGTGCTTTGATTCGCGCCGCCGCGTCAACTCAGACGTTGGGTCGCGTCGCATTTGGTTTTGACGACACAACTTGAATGAGTCGCTGCGACGCCGCACCTCGCCCGACGTTAAATATCAGCGAGTGTTGCATTGCTATGATTGAGTTATTCCTTGGCGCGGAGGAGGAAACGTTGTGTGGTGCCACTCAAACTCGACTGATCATGTCATTAAACCAGAGCAGAATCAGCTTGCTTCTAATCTCCCGACTTCGCGACGTGAGTTCCTCGGAGGGGCCGCGCTGACGGTCATCGGGCTGTCACTCCCCGTCTCGGTCGCTTCGGACTTCAGTGAGACGACGGCCACCCGGCCGACCCTGGGGTTTCACGACTTGCACCGGGCACCCGACAGCGTGATGGTGCAGACGGCGACGGACGATCTCCGTCTCAACCCCACGGGCGCGCGATGGACGAACGGCCAGGTTGTCGTGACGCTCACTGATCTACCGGGCGCGCTCCGTGTCCAACTGTCCGCGCCGACCGTTCCCATCAAGCGGCTGCACCTGCGTTGGCGAGCCCGAATGAACGACACCCGCCTCATCCTTGGCGACGCATGGGAGCGGGGCTACGGAGACCTCGAGTGGCGTGGCTGGATACCTGATCGCGTCATGCCCTGGTACTTCGCGACGCACAATGGATCGCTCACCCATTCGTATGGCGTTCGCACGGGAGCGAGAGCGTTCTGCTTCTGGCAGGTCGACGAGCAGGGCATCAGTCTGTGGGCGGACGTGCGAAGCGGAGGTGTCGGCGTGCAACTCGGCGAGCGCGTCCTCGACGTTTGCGAAGTCGCCTGCCGCGCCGGCCGTGCGGGGGAATCCGCGTTCGCCGCCGTTCACGCCTTCTGTCGCCAGATGTGCTCGAACCCGCGGCTTCCGCCGCAGCCCGTCTATGGTAGCAACGACTGGTACTGGGTCTACGGGAAGAACAGCGCGGAGACAGTCCTCGCCGACGCTCAGCACATCGTCGAGCTCTCGCCCACGAGTGCAAACCGGCCGTTCGCGGTGATCGACGATGGTTGGCAACCGGTGCGCGGCAAAGACAAAGTCGGCGTGGGCACCTGGGATCGCGGCAATGAGAAGTTTCCCGACATGCCCGGATTGGCCGCCGAGATTCGGCGGGCCAGCGCGCGACCGGGAATCTGGATCCGCCCGCTGCAAGCGACCGGAGATGCGCATGATTTATGGCGCCTGCCGCGCGACCGCGCCTTCCTCGATCCCACCGTGCCGGAGGTTCGGCAGAAAGTGGCCGACGATATCGCGCGACTGCGGCAGTGGGGCTTCGAGGTTCGACATCTTCGGCAGGTGGGGCTTTCAGATGGGAGCCGCGCTGACGAAGGACGGCTGGACGTTCGCCTCGGGGCCCGGGCGCACAACGGCCGAGGTGATTAACGAGTTGTATCTCACAATTCGCACAGCGGCCGGCGAGAGCCTCGTCATCGGCTGCAACACGGTGAGCCATCTGTCGGCCGGGCACTTCGAGATCTGCCGCGTCGGTGACGACACCAGCGGCACCAATTGGTCGCGAACGCGAAAGATGGGGGTGAACACGCTCGCCTTTCGGGGAACGCAGCATGGTGCCTTCTACGTCGCCGATGCCGACTGCGTGGGCGTCACAAACGCGGTGCCCTGGGTCTACAATCGGCAATGGCTTGACTTGTTGGCCCGGAGCGGCACGATGTTGTTTGTTTCGCTCGCTCCCGACGCCCTGGGTGCTGCTCAGCGGCGTGATCTCAAGGAGGCGCTCGCGCTGGCGGCGACCGCCCACCCGCTCGCCGAGCCGCTGGACTGGCAACGCACCGTGTATCCGGCACGGTGGCGGCTGATGGATCGCGAGCGGATGTATGACTGGGTGGGCGTGGACGGCGCCGGCCTGCCCTGAGATCCCGCTCCGCGTTCTGTAATGATAGTTGCTTCAATCGCAGCCACGCTACGCGCATTGGGGCTTGCGTGGTTTCGTCGAGAGAGCAAAAAAAGACGTTGCGTGGTCACGTCGAAACGGGCTACCCGACAATTCGTTGCAGGTGAGCGCGGAGTAGCGCTCTTATCAACCTGCATTTTCCGGCGCGGGTTGCGTGCCACCGCCCGCGCTACCTGAACTCAACCGTTCGGCGGCAGAGGCGACTCGTGGATTCTTCGTTCACCTGAACGAACTCACGCAACAGCCAAGGAGCAAATCGTGACCGATCCCAAGTACGCGGCATTCACGGCGCTCGACCCGTTCTTCGACATCGTCAAGCAGGGTTTGGCCGGCCTGGTCGACGGCGACCACTATTTCGACACGATCGCCGACGACGCAGAGTTCGAATTTCGATATCATTTCCCCGGGTGGCCACACACACTTCGCGGTCGTGACGCCCTGATGGCACTTTATGCGAGCTACGGGGACAACATCGTCCTCCACGGCGCTCGCAACTAGCTCGGTGCGGCGAAGGGTGCTTTGATTCGCGCCGCCGCGTCAACTCAACTGTTATGTTGCTGACTTACTATCCGCATCACTACGATGATTTATAGATTGATGGTTTTACATGCGCATCCGATCAAATTCATCGCTGAAATTCTGGGCGTGATGTGGAGTATGTATTTTCTCTGGCGTCGTAATTGGATCGGAGCGGTGATTGTCGGCGTCCTCGGTTTTCTTCTCAGTACAATATTGCTTTGGAATAAGCCGATCGAGGGTTTGGCGACCACCCAACTCGGCAAAATCATGGCCGTGTACACTACGCCGTTGAATTTCATGCTATACAACCTCAGTGCGCTACCCGTGATCTATGGGCTTTGGACTCATAGTGTCGTTTTCATTCTCCTCGGGTACACGATATTACTTTTGCCGCATCTTTGGGCTTGGAAGTGATTTGTTTGTTCAACGAACGCAACATATCAAATCGTTTGGACGCGAGCGGCGGAAGCGCCTCTCGCAACTTGCTTGGTGCGGCGAAGGATGCTTTGATGCGCGCCGCCGCGTCAACTCAACCGTTCGCCGCACTCTTTGATACAGAGACCACAGTTCGTTTCAACGTTGATAAGATTGCTGGTGGGCATGGAACCACGGCGCAACCGAACGCTTCGTAAAAATCCTTAAGCAGATATGGGAATACCGATTTAATATTTCATCAAATGAAAGGAGCCGCATGTCATGACAGCAACAACTAGACGCTCGGCGGGAATAATTTGCGTAATACTCGCAACCATATTCGGCATCGTTAAATTAATGGACCCCGCTACCGCTACCTTTCCAACGTATGTTTTTGTCTTCTCTATTCTCATTATTGGGATTGTCCTGATCGTACTCTCGCGAAAGAGCGCCTAAACAATGATCGTTATCTACATTCGCTCCTTAAGTGCGGCGAACTAATACGTTGGACGCGAGTGGCGGGAGCGTGTTTCTCAACTTGATTTGTTCGGCGATGCTTGATTGAATTCGCGCCGCCGCGTCAACTCAACCGTTCGACGGCTAACTTTCTCTCATGAGCATTAAGTATTGCTTCTCCTGCGGACATCTCAATGCCGAATCGCTGGTCATCTGCGGTGCGTGCGGACGTGCGCTCGACGGACCGACGCAACCTAGCTATTCTGCGACAACGACTCGTGACGTTAATCGCCTTCAACGAAATTCAATCGTGGCCTGCTGTGCCTTGTCTCTTCTTCTCTTTTTCTTCCCGCTATTAACCATCCACGTTCCTATCGCCGGCGATCAAGATGTAACTGGCTATGACGTTTTCTCGAAACTGACGGAATTCCAAGAAAAACTTAAACCGCCTAACACGACATCGCCGTCCGCCCCGTCCGTCACGAATGCCAGAACTCCACCTCCGGACATACCGTTGAGCATCCAGCTTGCGTGGTTGACGCCGCTGGCAATCATCATTGCTTTTGTTTCGGCCGCTGTTGCTCTTATTGGCGCTTTCAAAGATATTCACTTTTCTCGACTCGTTTGTGTTTTCGGTGCCGCTTGCGCAGGCGCTGCCATTCTGCACATCACAATCATGAACTCGGACATTCACTCCTGGCTAAACGAGTCAATGAAAACAGCGCAGTCCGATCTCAAGGACAATCCTTACGCCGGACTCGCTGAAAACATTGGGACACTTATTGTAAACGCGTTCCAAATCAAACCGGGTTGGGCCGTCTATGCGTTGCTCGTCTTATTGGGCCTCGCCGCGGTTCTCGGGTTTTCGCGCTTGCTCTCGCGCTTGCGTCTGGCACCCGCTGATTCCTAGTTGTCTGTTGTACCGACGCCGTCGAACAACTCATAAATCGTTGCTTGATTGAATTCACGCCGCCGCGTCAACTCAACCGTTGGTTGCTTTCAAATTCCCTAGCGCGTGGTCTCCGCGAATAGCTGACGGGGAGAGCCCGGTTGACGCGGGCGCCGAGTTCGTATTCCTAACTTTCGTCTAGCCCAACAAACCCTTGACGCCAGCGCCGAATCAAAGCTGGCAGCTGATCAGCTGATAGCTATGAGCTGGTTATCGCCCTGTTAGCGTTAAGTCGACGGTTGAGCCGATCTTGTCGCAAGTGATGAGCCCGAATTATTGAGCGCAAAAAACGAGAACCCGTAATGACCAACCTTATCTCGCTGGCAATGCTGTTATTGATCCTCCCGCCGCAGAATCAAAAATTACCTGATGAATTTTATGAACGCCCGGAGACGCTCAGGGCTCAAGCGACTCTCATTGTTACCGGGACATACTTTCAGGTAAGAAGCCCTTGCATCTTCATGCCTGACGGGACCAGAAGATGGGCTCTGGAATCAAGGGTTAATGTGACAAAGGTCTACCGTGGCAAAGTGGGTGGCGAGTCCATCGCTGTCAACGACACAATGTTGCCGAAGGGCCGATACGTCAGTGGTTCGCCTGGAGGAAGGGCGCAAGTATTTGTTGCTCCTGCATCCAAGCCAGGAATCAATGAAGGCGATCGCGAAGGGAGATTGGGTTCCTGTCTGGAAGGCATTACATGACGAGGAGATCATCAGCATCGTCCAACTAAGGTGACACGAGGCTTCCTGGTTACGCGACGATCAACACACGAGGCTTCATGGTTACGCGACGATCAACAAGCGCGAGCGCCGAGGCCGTTCACGATCCTCATTCTGAGTAGGGGCGCGAGTTGTTTAGTCGGTGGCACTGTTTTTGTCCTACAAGAAATCTTGCCTTCGCCGTTCAGTTAGAAGATGATCTCGCCCGCACCGAGTTGTGGGCACATGAATGCAGCCAACGGTGGGTCCATCATGATCAAAACACTGCCCCGTATTCTCTCCTGTGTAACGCTGTTAATTGTTCTGATTACTTCCCCAAGATCATGTTTTGGGCAAGATACTGAGTCACTCCAGCCCCAGAAATTGTCGCCGCAAATCCTCGCGTTCCTGGAAAAAATGAAGCCAAACGTGGTTTTTAGGGGCAAGGTTATTGCGCTGCCGGAAGCTCTCAGCGAATCCCTAAAACTGTCGCTATATCTGCATCGCTTTACTATTGTCAGCGTCGATCGCAGCCTGGGCATCGGTTATATGGAGAACAAGCTGATCATCGTAACGGACGCCAAGAGCGGAGAGGTCGTCTCCTCCTTATGGGAGTGGGCGTCCGAGCCGACCGGATCATTCAAAGAAATTCTTTCGTGCTATCCGGAGGCAAACTGGTGGGAGGCGGTGGCCCGGCTCAACTTATTCGCGAATTTAATCTTATACCCGGTCAAGAATTACGAAAGTTTCATTGAAAGCCGTGTGGGGTCTCTTAGGTATGACCGAAAAGAAAAGGCGTTCACAGTAGAGTTAATCAAGATCTACACCCCTTACCTGTTGCTGCGGGTTGAGGCTGAAGAAGTCGATGATCACTACAAATTTGGTCGGATTTCGTTTATCGATGCAGCGACCGGCAAGGAAAAGTAGCGGATGCCGGCGGGCAAATGGTTGCACGTCGGCATCTAATCTCGCCACAAATGGTTCGCTTTGAATTGCTGGGTGAACTCACTCGCTAGGCGAAGAATAATTGGATCTCCCGGGAAGGATTTCTTATGCGAATACTCTGGCTTTCGATTTTGATCGGATTTGTCTGGATGCCTAGCGCGTTCGGCCAAAGAGATGCTCCAGTTTGGGAATCGTACTTGCCGAAGATTTCAATCTACCATGAGAGCAACAACAAGGGTGATGCGATAACCGTTGACTTCCTGTTTAAGAAAAACGGCGGGCCGTACGAGCATATCGAGCATCAAGCGTACATTCTCGTCTACTTAAAGAAAGACGAAGAGCGGATACTGAAGCTGGCTGCCGATCCTCAGTTGGGCAAAAAACAAAGTGACGACGTGAAGCGGTTCTTTGAAGTGCTGACCGAGGATAAACTAGTGGTTCCTCTGGAATCACAAGTTGCCAAGCTCAATTCACGCAACGGGAGTACGCCGCGCTTCGCTGATACCAGAGGAAATCCAAAACGGACCGGTGTTGACACGCTGGCGCAGTTTAGTTTTCCTTTCAAATTCACTTTCACGGATGAGAAGCTTTTCCAATCAGTGCAAAAGCTGGGCAACTTCCGTTCTGATAACGTAACGGTCTCTGGAAGTACTACGTGGTTCGAGGACAAGTTCAAATTGATGGTCTTTATCCCCGTCAATAACTCAGTCTATGCAAACAAGGTGTCACCAGAACTTCGAAAGACGTGGGATTTCGCCAACGTCATGAACACCGATACGTCGATCCTTTATTTCCGAGCTTTGCCATATGAATTAAGTTTTAGAAAACTTAAAGAACAGGTTTTGTTGATCGACATTAATTGATACTCGTCGGCAGGAGCGTGTTTCTCAAGTAGAATGATCCGGCGAAGGGTGCTTTGAATCGCGCCGCCGCGTCAACTCTGACGTTCGACGGCCTGCGTTCTCGCGTTGCGGACGCGAGTGGTTCGGAGGGTGCGTCGTTGGATGGATAGAGGCGCGACAAGCCACGAGGTGGATTTTTCCGGATGTTCAAGCAAGAATGATGGCCACGATATAGATGACGAGATAAGCATGAGCAATCCCGCAGCACCATTCGTCTTCGACACCAACTCGCGACGGTTCTACCATGGCACCCGGGCGGACCTGAAGCCCGGGGATCTGCTTCAACCCGGCTATTCCTCCAACTACACCGAACGGAGGTCGCCTTGGATCTACTTCAGCGAGACTCTGCACGCGGCTACTTGGGGAGCGGAACTGGCAAAGGGCGAAGGTCCAGGCCGAATCTACCTGGTGGAACCGACCGGTTCGTTTATGGATGACCCCAATCTGACGGACAAGAAGTATCCAGGTAATCCCACGAAGTCCTATCGCTCCCGTGAGCCGCTGCGTGTCGTGAGCGAACACCTGGATTGGCAGGGACACTCCGTGGAGGAAATCCAGGCAATGAAGGACGCCATCGCAGGTCTGGAGCCCATCGACGACTGAGCTGCTTTCCGCGTGGGTAGAGAAGGTCAGGGCATGGACATCCCTACGAGCGGGTCTAGCATTCTCAAATCAATAGGTGAATCCCAAGGTCGGGCCGCCGAAATCGTTGGACGCGAGCGGCGGCAGCGTGTTTCACATCATGACTGGTGCGGCGGAGAGTGCTGTGATTCGCGCCGCCGCGTCAACTCAACCGTTAGCTGGCTGGCTGTTACAAATGCGAGTTGAATTCAATTACACGATTGACGATATCGTTGACGTTCAATTACGCCTTCTGAATCGCTCGCGTGCGGCAAGAGCGTGGCGTTGGCGAAACGCAGCTCTGACGTCCCTGTTAGCAGGTGCTTTTCTTTTCGCTGTTATTCCAGAAGGGATTGCTGGTCGGACTGTAATGGGAACCATTGGCTTGTTGTCAGGTGCAGCGGTTTATCTCGCTTTGAACGATGTCATAGTGAAGCGTAGACTGCGCAAGTGGTGTGAAGAGAATGCAGGCTCCGATAAAACCTTTACTTGTGAAGTAGAGCTAACCGACTCAGGTGTCCACACGAAGTCTAACGGTACACAAATTATTTACGATTGGGCGAATGTAAACGAGATTAAAGAAACCGAAGATTCCGTTGATATTCACTTCGAAAAAGGCGGGCTGGTTGTGGTAAGAAACCGGGCGTTCGCTTCACCTGGAGAGCATCAGCGCTTTATTCAACTCGCAAAGCAATACTCGGATATGGGACGTAAGTCCTCTGAACCTAATGCCGCCAGCTAAACCGTTGGACTCGAGCGACGAGAGCGCCTCTCGCAACTAGCGTGAATACGGCGGAGGGTGCTTTGATGCGCGCGGCCGCGTCAACTCAACCGTTGGCCGACAATCGCGATGCGAGTCAGACCGATGGGAAAAATGCTCGGCTAATGGGGGCCGCCCTTGAAACCTAAAGCGAAGCTGTCAGCCTCAATGACTTTGACCGAGTTCGACAATGGCTATTGGTATGCGACCGAACTAAAGACATTCGCGCAGACGATTAGGCTTCCATCCGCAGGCAAGCTGCGCAAAGACGAGCTTGAAAAAGCCATCAGGCTCTTTCTCAAGACCGGCGAGATCAAGAACCCCGCAAAGAGGAACCTCTCGATGTCAGGTATCAAGGACATTCAAAGAGGTCTGCGCCTCGATCTTCTGGTGGTGGTCTATACGAACGACAAGGAGACCAAAGATTTCCTCGAACGAGAGGCTCAGAAGCTCGCTCCGGGCTTGAAGAGGAAATCCGGTGTGCGCTACCGGCTCAATCGTTGGCGTGAAGAGCGGCTCTTCAAGGGCGTCCAGCTCACCTACGGAGACCTGGTTAAAGAATACATACGACTGAACCAGACCAGGAAGCCGTTCGCCCAAATCCCTCACGGGAGATATATCAATTTCATGAGCGACTTTTTGACGGCGGAGAAAGGCGCCACCAAAGAACAGGCTATGAAAGCTTGGAGAAAACTGAAGACGCTGGACGTTCCCAAGAACTATCGTTCGTGGGTGGAATCGCAGTCGCAGAAGGTAAGGTGACTCGTGAAGGGCTTATGTGTCGGCCTATAAATCGTTGGACCGGAGACCGCTTTAGATCCGAGTAGGACTGTCGGCCAATTAAAGAGAAGAGTAAATGCGACTCGTCAGGGATCTATGCCCGGAACCCAGACTGTTGCACACTGCTTTCAGGAAAAAGATGGATCCAAGCTCTACGACATGGCCGTAATTTTCAATAAGCAAGACACCTCCAAGATCGATCCCGGCGATGACAGCAGCGATTTTGATAGGTTGGTCCGCCACTTAGACGAAAAGATTAGGGAAGTATTTTAACCAACAATATTGCTCGCGCGCACCACCTGCTTTACCGTGGAAA
>QHXG01000309.1 GCA_003222845.1 Acidobacteriota bacterium
GGACGAAACAAGAGGCAGCCGTCCGCGATCAGATTCGTCGCCTTCGCGGCCTGCCTGATGATGTAAGAGCACGAACGACTAAACAGCTTGCGCTTGATATTCGACGGCTGCCGGCGAAACCGCATAAGCTTGATCTCGCTTTCGCGATTGCCAACCTATCCACTGAAGGAGATTTTGGCCACGAGACTTTGCAGGAAGTGGCGGCCACTTTGGCCGATGCCCTGCGTGAAGACCCGCCTCCGATGATGGGGACGGAGCCGGCGCCTCCGTACGTGGAACTCGCGGAGCTTGTGCGTTACGAGCACGTGAAGGCGAACGCCGACAATCCGCAGTTCACCGCCGCACTTGCGAAGCTCGAGGCCGACGACCAAAGCCGGCAAAAAGCTGATTTCACGTTGTCGGATTTGCAGGGAAAGACCTGGACGCTGCAAGCGTTGCGCGGCAAAGTTGTGCTGGTTAACTTCTGGGCCACCTGGTGCGACCCCTGTCGCAGGGAGATGCCTGACCTCGAAACGCTCTACCGGCGATTCAAGAATCAGGGACTCGTGGTTCTCGCAATTTCCGACGACGATGTCGGGAAGGTGAAACAGTTAATCGCTGAGAAAAAGTTCTCGTATCCAGTTCTCCTCGATCCCGGACGCAAAGTGACCGATTTGTTTCGCATTGAAGGTATTCCAAAGACTTTTGTCTACGATCGCGATGGCAAACTGGTCTCCGAGGCTATCGACATGCGCACGCGAGGACAGTTTCTGGAGATGCTGGCACAGGCTGGTTTACATTAGCGCTTGGACCCAGCATCATGGGCCAACATGACGGAGTTCGAATGGGATCCAGAAAAAGCAGAGAGCAATCTTCGGAAGCACGGCGTTTCGTTTGTTGAAGCTGCCTCCGTATTCTTCGATACGCTCTCGGTAACCATACCCGATCCGCTGCATTCTGCTGAGGAAGATCGTTTCGTAATCACTGGTCTTTCCAATCGCCAACGTCACCTCGTGGTTGTGCATTCTGATCGGGGTGTTAGAATACGAATCATTAGCGCGCGCTTGGCTTCACCCAGTGAAAGGAAGAGATATGAGTCGGCAATCGAATAACGATCACGATCCAGAGATGTTGGAAGAATATGACTTTAGGCGCGGCGTGCGTGGCAAGTACGTTGGCCGATTTGCCCAAGGCGCAAATGTCGTCGTGCTCGATCCTGACGTTGCTGAGGTCTTTACCGATTCCGAGTCGGTTAATCAGGCCTTGCGCGCGCTCGCGGGAATTATTCAGCACCAGTCAGACAAGGCGCATCCGTAGTTCCTTTTCGATCGCGCGCAAAACGTTCTCAGCCTATCAATTTGGGTGACTTCAATCCTTCATATATCCGATCCGCATTTCCAGGCCGAAACGATGGCTCGGTTGTCGGATCTCGCTAACCGTCATCCTGAGTGGGAAGTCGTTGCCCTGACGGGTGATTGCGCAGGAATGTTGCCGGACCATTGGAATGATTGGCCTCAATCCCTCAGGCTGTCGGTTCCTGGTAATCACGATTCACCTGAGACTTTCCTTCACCTTACAAGTTGGATTCATAACGCGCCATGGTTTAGTCGTCACAATGATCTGGCCTTCCTGGGGATCGATACGTCAGATCTGAGCAGCCCGTTTGGAAGACTAGAGGAACAACTTGAACCCTTCTGGGACGAGGACATTACGGGTGTCTCAGGGTTTGTTCTATTAACACATCAATGGCCGCTAGACAATGAAGTTAACGGAGCGTCACAACTGCTGGCTAAGTTTATCAACAAGCGCCAACTTTTGGTTCTCGATGGCCACAATCATCCTTGAGGGAACAAGGTGGGAGACGAATGGGGAATTGGGCACTATCACTTGCTCTCGCTCCACGGTGATAAGCTGCAATGCGCCCAAGGGCACTGGTCACCTCTTAACTTGGAACAGTAATGCCTTTGATTGTGAGGCGGTACGAGGTAAGTATGAAAAGCCTAAGCGCGTAGTTATTCCCGCTTCTACGATCAGGTTCAGTGTACAACCACGTCCTGCGAAAGAGCGTCAATGGAATACCGGGGATACGACCTCCCGTGATGTGTGGATCAAGTGCAAGTGTGGGCTGTCCCAGAAGAGATCGCGTAGCACTTGTAGCTTTTGCGGCAAGCCTTTACGCGATCAATAAATCGCAATATTCAAATTGGAGTCACCATGAAACCAAATCGCTTCTTCAATCTTTCAATCGTCGCTCTGTTATTTGCCTTGTCCGCGTTCGTTGCGCTCGCGCAACCGGGTCAAATGACGCAGCAGCAGCGCGAACTAGCCGACTACATCAAGAGCCATTACACCAAGAGCGAAGTAATGATTCCGATGCGTGATGGCGTGAAGCTCTTCGCGTGCATCTACGAACCGAAGGACAAGAAACAGAAGTATCCGATCATGTTCGATCGTACGCCCTATAGCGTCGGGCCTTATGGAACGGACGCATACAAAAATTTCCTTGGGCCGGACGAACTGTTTCCGCGCGAAGGCTACATCTTCGTTTACCAGGACGTGCGCGGCCGGTACATGAGCGAGGGCGTTTATGAAGATGTGCGGCCCTACATTCCCAACAAGAAAGGAAACCAGATTGATGAGACGACCGACACTTACGACACGGTCGATTGGTTGATTAAGAACGTGCCGAACAACAATGGTCGCGTCGGCGTTTACGGCATTTCGTATCCGGGCTTCTACACATCGATGGCCGGCATCGACGGGCATCCGGCGATCAAAGCGATCTCGCCGCAAGCGCCCGTGTCTGATTGGTTTCACGGCGACGACAATCATCACAACGGCGCCCTGTTTCTGGCGCAGAATTTTTCGTTCTTCACGGGCTTTGGCCAACCCCGCCCGGTTCCTGTTCCCAATAACGATTACGTGAAGCGATTCGATTACGGAACCCTGGATGGCTACCAGTTCTATTTAGATATGGGCGGGTTGAAGAACGCCGGCGATATTTACGAGAAGAAACTTGGCGTGCGCATTAAGTTCTGGGACGAGATGATGGAGCACCCGAACTACGATCAGTTCTGGAAGGAGCGAAATATTTTTCCAAACCTCAAGAACATTCACGCCGCGGTGATGACCGTCGGCGGCTGGTACGACAACGAAGACTTGTTCGGGGCGCTCGGAACTTATCAGGCGGTTGAGAAACAGAATCCGGGAGTCTACAACGTGCTGGTTATGGGGCCCTGGTGTCACGGCTGCTGGGCGCGCACGGATGGCGACTGGCTTGGCACCGCGTACTTCGGATCGAAGACTGGGGTCTCCTACCGCGAGCACTTCGAGCTGCCGTTCTTCAATTATTTCTTGAAGGACAAAGGCGATATCTCGCAGATTAAGGAAGTCAATGTTTTCGACACCGGCGCAAACCAGTGGCGCGATGTTCCCAATTGGTCCCCGACAACTTCGGTTGATACGCCGCTGTATTTGACCGCTTCCGGCAAGCTTATCTTTAGAGATGGGGCCGCGGGCAAACGTCTGCCGAGCGGCGGCAAGCTTTTTGATGAGTACGTAAGCGATCCATGGAATCCGGTTCCTTACACTCAAAAAAGAAACGGCGACACGATCCGCTATCCGCGCGATTTCATGACTGAGGATCAGCGGTTTGCGGCAACCCGACCTGATGTGCTGGTTTATCAAACTGATCCATTAACCGAAGAGGTGACCGTAGCCGGCAGTATTAAGCCGGAGCTTTTCATTTCTTCCAGCGGCACCGATTCCGATTTCATCGTAAAGCTCATCGATGTGTTTCCGGACGATTACAAGTTACCGACGGGAGTCAATCCTCCCGACGCCTCGACGAGTTGCGTCTGGACGCCCGGCGGCTACGAGATGCTCCTGCGTGGCGAGCCTTTTCCCGCGCGCTTCCGTAATAGCTTTGAAAAGCCAGCGCCGCTAACTCCAAACGTGGCGACAAAGATTTTCTACGTCATGCCCGGCATCGTGCACACATTCAAGAAAGGCCATCGCATCATGGTGCAAATCCAGAGCACCTGGTTCCCACTGGTCGCCCGCAATCCTCAGAAGTTTCTGCCGAATTACAAACTCGGCACCGATGCCGATTTTCAAAAAGCTACTGAGCGCATCTATCACAGCGCTGCCTACGCTTCGAGAATTGTGCTGCCAGTGTGGAAGAGATAGTTACGACGGGCAGGTCCGTTCAGGGAAAACGAGGAACTTATGATCCGATATCTTGTTCTTCTAGCGATTTTCACGACCGGCGTTGGAATTGTGAGGGCCGCCGATCAAAATAGCCGCTTTGTCATCTATGACGGTGTTGCGACCCAGGTATCCGAGTCGCCGAATTCATCGAACGATCTTTGGATCACGACTAACGATCTCGCGCGCGCAACGAGGTTTGTGATCAAGCCGCAGGGGGTCTGCCGCGACGAACTTTGCTTTCCCCTGCCGAAAAAGC
>QHXG01000419.1 GCA_003222845.1 Acidobacteriota bacterium
TGAGAACGTCAAGCTTGAAGACCTGGGCAGCGCCAGGCGGGTAACGCTCGACAAAGAGACCACGACCATCATTGATGGCGGTGGTAACACGGAAGACCTACGAGCTCGCGTGAAGATGCTGAAAACTCAGATCGAAGACACTTCGTCGGACTATGACCGCGAGAAGCTGCAGGAGCGGCTGGCAAAACTGGTCGGCGGCGTTGCGATAATTCGCGTCGGGGCAGCCACTGAAACTGAACTTAAGGAAAAGAAGGCGCGCGTCGAAGATGCAATGAACGCGACGCGAGCCGCGGTTGAAGAGGGCATCGTGCCAGGTGGCGGCGTGGTTTTGATTCGCGCTGCGAAAGCGCTGGACAAGTTCAAGCTCTTCGAGACTGACAAAGACGGCGACGTGATCGGCGATGAAGATGAACAGATTGGCGTCAACATCGTCAAGCGCGCATTGGAAGAGCCGCTGCGTCAGATCGTCGCGAACGCCGGCCTGGAAGGCGCAGTAATCGTCGAGAAGGTTCGCGCTGAAAAGAATCCGAACGTCGGCTACAACGCCGAGACCGAAACATTCGAAGACCTCGTGGCGGCCGGTGTTATTGATCCGGCCAAGGTCACACGGTGCGCGTTGCAAAACGCCGCATCAATCGCGGGCTTAATGCTAACAACTGAAGCCCTCATTTCTGAGCTACAGGAAGATGACAAGCCACGGGCAATGCCTGGCGGCATGGATATGTAATTCCTTGGCAGATTGGGAAGCCTCATGTTCAGCATGGGGCTTCTGTTGACTCGCCAGGGGAAAAGTCTTCCGGGTGAGAAGCCCCACTTGGGGAAAGGTATGAAACTTATGTCTATGAAACTTTATGTCGGAAATCTCTCGTTTGATACGTCGAGCAATGAACTACAAACATTGTTCGCGCAGGCGGGCACGGTCGAAAGCGTATCCTTGATTGAAGATCGCGAAACCGGTCGCTCGCGCGGCTTCGGCTTCGTTGAAATGTCGTCGAGCGAAGAGGGCGCGACAGCGATCCAGAGGTTCGACGGCCAGGAAGTACGCGGCCGCGCCTTGAGGGTCAATACAGCTAAGCCGCGCGAAAATCGCGCCGGCTTCTAGTTGAATTGAGACGGCAATTGCGAAGTCTGAAGAGATCTCGGGTTTTGAAACAGCCCGAGGTCTTTTTGATTACGTGAAGAGACACACATAGTCAGTGAACCGTCCCAACTTGAATGTTGAAGCACAATTGTTCCCGCAACGATGCCGCGAAGTTTCCTTGAATTACATGAATCGCGTCTCTTTCACGGCGACGACACGGGTTCGACCCCCGTACGGGACGCCAAATTCCTAGGCATTCTTGAGATCTTCGCTAACGTCGAGCCAACGCCTCGTTTCTTAATGGACGTTTTCATGGACGTTTCCGAACGCGGTGCTGCTGTTACACAAAAAAATAATCGCATCAAAATCAATTTCATTCAGCCTCGATGTCCGCTCGCGGCAACCATAAACTCAGGCTGGCAAAAGCGTTATCGAAATCCTCGTTTGCCGCGCCTCGTGCTGCTGCGACTGCCTTGCGCTAGGTCGCAGCAGGCCCACACTATCGCATGTTACCGCAGTCCCTGCGGCGACAACATGACTACGCAGATCCATTCACGGAGCTAACACATGGCAAATCAGCAATTCTGTCACATCAGAATTTGAACTTTAATGCCAACTGAATGAGTCGCGGGTTATTGCTTGTTGAAATAATGCGTCCGAAGTCTCCTGGAGCGATGATCTGTCCGCTCGAATCAATGCCTGAAGGAACGATCGCATTCAAGTCGCTGATCGGATTGGCGAGGTTCACATGATTCAACAGATTAAAGAACTCTACGCGGAGCTCGATGTTCTTGGATCCACCAAACGGAAAGCGCTTGATGATGGAGAAATCCACGTTGATTTGTCGCGGTCCACGCAGAACGTTGCGCCCGACGTTTCCCAGGTCGGTTCCCGTTGCGCTCGCAGTAGCGGTCCCATTCGAGCTTGGGATCAGTTGGCCTGATAGCACCGTCGGGCGGGCGAAGGCAAACGGGTTGAAGAAATATCCAGCAGGAATGTTACTGGCGGCTGTCTTGCGACTTGCGCCCGGCGCATAGCTTGGCCGCGCGAGAGCACTTGGCCCATTCAGCCCATACAACGAGCCCGCACCTGAATCTACAATGTCAATCGGCAATCCAGACATGGCGACAATGATGCCGGCCATTTGCCAATCGGAGAGCAACCACTGCCTGGCACTCGATCTCGCGGTGAGCGCCGGCTTCGGCAGCTCCCAAAGATAACTCAAGACAAAGCGGTGAGTGCGGTCAAAATCCGACACTCCACGATTTGCGCGGTTATCAAACTGGTTGCCCAGGATGCCGCTTGTGTCTCCAATCGCTCCTGGATTGACTATCCCATTGATTCCCGCACCTGCACCCTGCCCTGATGAGTTGTCTATCGACCTGGCATAAGTGTAAGAACCGAGCAATTGCAGCCGCCGTGACAACTGCTTAGTCAAACTCGCCTGCAGCGAGTTATAACTTGACTGCGCAGTCGACTGGTTCTGAAGGAAGCCATTGATCTCGACTCCCTGGAACGGCGCCCGCAAGGGGGCATTTGCAGGAGTATTGGTCGTGATCGTTGCGCCCGTTACCACATTAATGATGGGATTCCGTGGGCTTGCGAGATGCGCCTGGTTGATGGCAATTTGGCGGAATTGATTGAGCCCGCGCGTACCAACGTAGGCCACTTCAACCAGCAGATTCTTAAACAGTTCGTACTGAACACTAGCGTTGTACTGATTAAAGTAGGGCGTGCGGATATTGCGATCGAAGAACGTCCCCGATAGTGTCACTCCGGGCATGAACTTTGGAAATTGGTTTTCAGGCGGTGCCTGAAAGAAAGGGGTTGATAACGGCGCGTTTGGCCTCCTTCCCAGAATGTACGTAGGCGGCGCAGGTACGGAAAACGTACCGTACTGGAACGTAGGACGGGAATAGAAAATGCCAAACCCGCCGCGCACAACCAAACGCCCTGAGCTTAGAGGTGAGTATGCAAAGCCAACTCGCGGAGCAAAGTTGTTTTGATCAACGCTCTTGACTACGTATTTGCTCGCTTTTGGCACACCCGGCGAATCGTATCGAGGAATTACATTTCCGGCCTGCACGAAG
>QHXG01000420.1 GCA_003222845.1 Acidobacteriota bacterium
CGAATCTGGGCTCTGTGCGAAGGCTATCGAATACGGGATCCACATCGAGAAGGGTCATATTCTCGTCCCGCTCTTCATAAGCTTTTTCCAACCAAGCTAATGCCTGATCCTTCTCCCCCAGGCCAACATAGGCAACCGCCATCCAATTGGGTGCTACGTGCTCTCGCTTGGCGCGTTCTTGCAGCTCGTCCAGCGCCTTCCGGGCCTCGTTCTTCTTGCCGGCTCTCGCATAACTACGGACAAGATATGCCAAGTCCCACAAGTTGTTTCCCAGCTCCCATGCTTTCTTGTGTTCTGAAACAGCCTCCTCATACATTCCCTTTTGCACATATATGCCTCCTAAAAGTGAGTGAGCGGAGGAGAAGTCTTTCTCTGTCTCGATCATTTTTCGGAGTTCTTCGATTGCTCGATCGTACTGTCGCAAAGGTGGCGGAGCATAGTAGAAAGGAAACACCGCGAAGAGGGAGAGCGTAAGGGAAAGCGGGTCTAGTTCCTGCGCGCGTTTCAACTCAGCCAGGGCCTCTTTCGGCCGCGCCTGAGACAGCAAGTACGTACCGTAGCCGTAATGCACTGAGGCAAAGCCGGGATTGAGTTCGAGCGCTCGTTTATACTCTCGTTCGGCAGCCTCCCAGTCCCACTCGTATTGCGATTTGACCACTGCCAGCGAGGCATGTCCTTCGGCCAGCGTCTCATCCAGCTCCAAAGCTTTCATGGCTATCGCCTTAGCCTTCGGCATCGCCTCATTCGCCGGGAGGTATAAATTCGATAATCCATAGTAAGCGTCGGCCATGCCTGCGTAGGCCAGAGCATAATTTGGATCGAGATCTATTGCCTGCCTAAAGGATTCGAGTCCTTTCTTAGATCCCTCCTCGGTATATTTTCCCAGGTAGTAGCGGCCCCTGAGATAGAGTTGATAGGCGGCGGCATTATCGGTGTAACGCTTGCTCAGTCGCTTTTGTTCTTCTCCGGTTAGCCTCAAGCGCAGCTTGTCCGAGATCTGTTGGGCAATCTCCTCTTGCAACGTAAAGATTCCCGATAACTTCCGGTCATACTTTTCACCCCAGAGTTGCGATCCATCCGCGACGTTCACCAAGTCGACGTTAACCGTCAGGTTCTCGCCTTGCTGAACAACGCTTCCGGTCAGCATTGCACCTACTTTGAGTTCATGGCCAACTTTGATCGGGTCGGCCTCCTGGCCCTTGTATCTGAATACGGTGGCCCGCGCCATAACTTTCAATTTAGGCAATCGCGAAAGACTGTTGATGATGTTTTCAGTAATCCCGTCGCTCAGATATTCCAAATTCGGATCGCCGCTGGCATTAACCAGCGGCATGACAGCGATCGAATGAATAGCATCGTCTTCGGGCCTCTTGTCTCTAAAGAAGAAATAGAGTCCTACGTTGACGAACACCAGAATCGTTATCACGAGAGCGAGAGCCGTATAGTTGGTCTTCCTTACAATCAAGGCAGGCGGTTCGATCGCCTGTTGCTCCGGCTTCGTCTGAGCAAAGTCACCGGCGACCTCAGCACCGACGGGCGTCGCAGTTGCTCCTTCGCCGGCACGAGTCTCGTCGAATCGTGCCAGGCTTACCGGATTCACCTCGGCAACAAACATGTATCCGCGTCTTGGCACGGTCTTGATACACCGTTGTGCTTCGTCACCGAGCGCACGGCGCACTTCGACCAGGCACTGCACCAACGAATCATCGGTTACGAATGAAGCGGGCCAAATGGCTCTGATCAATTCTTCTTTGCTGACGAGTCGATTGTTATTCTCGATGAGGTACTTTAACGCTTCATAAACTTTGGGTCGCAACCTTACTTCCTCGCCGGCGCGAACCAGGCAACCGCGATCGAGATCGATAGTGAAGTCGCCGAATGAATAAGATTTTGGCATTTCTTTGGCAGTCTTTGGGGGTTCTTTCGTTACTTGCCGCGCGCCACCTGGTAGGGTTTGAGCCCTAATGCTGAGCAGTACTTCTTTGATGTGGACGCTCGCAGCTAGTCCAAGTCAGCGAGCCCGATTATAGGTGACTGAGCAGGTTCAGGCCACATCCATCGTTGTTTATCTCGCATGGTGACGCGAAAGGAGACTCTTATGTTTGGTCGAATGACAGTTTTCGTCTATGGACTGGTTTGCTATCTGATTTTCTTCGGAACTCTGTTGTACGCGATCGGTTTCATCGACAACATTGTGGTTCCTAAAGCAATGGATTCCGAGCCGCAGTGTCCGCTATTCGGATCTCTGCTGGTAGATGCTGGACTACTTGCCCTGTTTGCGATGCAGCACAGCGTCATGGCCTGGCAGAGGTTCAAACGCGCCTGGACTCGGATCATTCCCGAAGCTGTCGAACGCAGCACCTATGTGTTACTTGCCAGCCTCTTGCTCTTGTTCCTGTTCTGGCAATGGCGACCAATCGGTGGTTCGCTTTGGAACGTGCAAAATCGCGCCGGCCGCATTGCGCTCTATGAATTATATGCCTTGGGTTGGCTGACGGTACTCGCGAGCACGTTCATCATCAATCACTTCGATTTGTTCGGCCTCAGGCAGGTCTATCTTTATTTGCTTGGCAGACCGTATGTCCCGATTGGCTTCAGAACGCCGGGCCTGTACCGCTACGTGCGACATCCGCTGTATCTGGGTTGGCTGATGGTCTTCTGGGCGACACCCACGATGACCGTCGCTCATCTGGTCTTCGCGCTGGCTACGACCGGCTACATTCTTATCGCCATTC
>QHXG01000421.1 GCA_003222845.1 Acidobacteriota bacterium
AGGGTTGATTAACCTCGGTGCCAGCTCTCGCGGTCAACTTGCCAAGGGCCGCGACCTGCTGCAATCAGCGCAGATCACGGCCGACTCGCGCAAGGTCGGCACTGTGTCGGCAAAAAGGCTCGACAACCCTTGGCTCAATCTCGGTCAAGGCCAGCCTGCGCTAACGGTACTGGCTAAACCCCAGGCCTTCTTCACCGTGATCAATACGAACGACGCCGGCGCGGGCTCGCTGCGACAAGCGATCCTCGATGCCAATAACAATCCGGGCGCGGACGTGATTAACTTCCAGATCGGCCAGGGCACGCCAACAATCAGTCTGAGCAGCTCACTGCCCGAAGTCACTGACCCGGTCACGATCGACGGCAGCACCGGAGGGGCCAGCCGCGTAGAGTTAAGGGGACCCAATCTGGGAGGGAATCAACCGTGTCTCGTCATCACGGCCGGGAGTAGCGTGGTGCGTGGGCTGGTAATCAACCGTTTCTTGAATGGTGAAATTGAATTAGATTCCAGCAATAATTTGATCGAGAATTGCTTTATCGGCACCGATAGCGCCGGCAACAGCGCTCCGCGCAATCATCTCTTTGGCGTAAAGATTTCTAATGGCTCCCACAACCTGATTGGCGGGACGGCGGCAGGCTCGGCCAACCTCATCTCGGGCCATACCACGGGCATCTGGATTACCGGCAGCGCCGCGGGGAACAATCAAGTGCAGGGCAACCTGATCGGGACCAACGCCGCCGGCACCGACGCCATCTTCAATGGCCTCGGAGTGAGCATCGAGTCTCTTTCTTTTGGTAACTTAATTGGCGGTGCCCAAGCCGGGGCGCGCAACGTCATCTCCGGCAATGGGGAAGGCGTCCACATTAGTTCGGCTGGAAACATAGTGCAGGGCAACTTCATCGGCACCAATGCCGCCGGCACCGCCGCCCTCGGCAATGGCACTGGAGTGCTGGTCTCGCAGCCCAACAATACAATTGGAGGGACGACGGTAGGCGCGGGTAATGTGATTGCCGGCAACAGCGACGGTCTTTTCATTTTCGATACGACGGGCATTCAAGTGCAGGGAAATTTAATTGGGACTAATGCCGGCGGTGACGCGCTGGGCAATTTACGCTGGGGGGTACGGACTAGTGCGCGGAACAACACCATTGGCGGAACCAGCTCCGGCGCGGGCAATACCATTGCTTTCAATGGACTCGCCGGCGTCGCTGTGTCCAGCGGCTCCAACACCGGGAATGCCATCCGCTCCAACTCCGTCTACTCCAACGGCGGGCTGGGGATTGACCTTAATGAGGATGGCGTGACACAGAATGATTCATGCGATCTCGACAGTGGCCCCAACAATCGACAGAATTTCCCGGACTTGTCTTCGGCCGTCAGCGCCGGCGGCAACACGACTATTCAGGGGACGCTCAACGCCCCGGCGCAGACGACCTTCACAATTGAATTCTTTTCTAACTCTGCGTGCGATCCTTCCGGCTTCGGTGAAGGCCGAACCTTCGTCGGCTCAACGACGGTCACGACCAGCAGTAGTTGCAATGCGACCTTTAATGTTAGTTTTCCGCTTAGCATTACCGGCGGCAACTCGA
>QHXG01000422.1 GCA_003222845.1 Acidobacteriota bacterium
CCCGAAGAAGTCGCCGCCGTGCGCCGTTCGCATACGGGTCACGTGCTGAAGCCACTGCTCAATGGGAACGCAAAGCGGAACGGAAGCAAGAAGGTCGAGCCGGCTGTTCTTGCTTCTTCTCGTGAAGAATCGAAGAAAGTCGCGTGATATACTGTTCCCATGGATCCGAACATCGAAAACGCAAAGGTTGACCGAACCGCGTTCAAGGTCTTTTCGTCCTTCGAAGAAGCGGAGGCCGATGATCGAGCATATTGGCTCTCACGTACTCCTCAAGAGCGTGTCCGCCACATCGAGTTTCTGCGCCGGTTAAACTATGGATCTCGAGCTACCGAACGACTTCAAAGAGTTCTTGAAATTACTACGCGCTTACGAAGTTAAGTACCTGCTCATTAATATCCGGAGTTGAGTTCGACGACTGTTATCCCGAAAGGGTCGAGACGACGCTGGACGATTTGCCTGTTAGTGTAATCAATTTGCGCGATTTAAGAATCAACAAAGAGGCCAGCGGCCGACTGAAAGATCTCGCCGATCTGGAGAACTTGCCGGCAGTCATGACGGATCGAATCGCAGGCATGGTTAGCGAAAGCCTGGAAGTAAAACGGCGTTTCTTTGACCAGCACGCTGATGACGTTGGGCGCGCCGCTTCGATGGTCGTGCATGCTTTCAACGCCAACGGGAAACTATTGGTGTTTGGCAACGGCGGTTCCGCGGCCGACGCACAGCATATCGCCGGCGAATTGGTTAATCGATTTCTTCAGAAACGGCGTGGGTTACCGGCGATTGCGCTGACGACCGATGGCGGTGTGCTGACTTGCATTGCCAACGACTCGGGATTCGAAAATGTCTTCGCCAGACAGATCGAAGCGCTGGGAACGAAAGGCGATGTATGTCTCGCCATTTCTACTTCGGGAACGTCGTCAAATATCGTGCGCGCGTGCGAGCAAGCGCGAGCGCAGGGAATCAAAGTGATCGGTTTGCTGGGCCGTGATGGCGGAAACGTAGCAGCACTTTGCGATCTTACCCTGATCGTTCCGAGCAACGACACGCAGCGGATTCAGGAGGCGCATAACCTAACCGGTCACGTATTGTGTGAATTGATCGAGTTGGAGATGTTTCCGTTACAGAACCGGGAGCGGTAGCGACCGGCCCCGTTGTGATTTCTGAGTTCTATGATCCGGTCGCTACCGCTCGCGGTTCTGACACGCAGCGTTAGCTAGTGGCCAAGTGCCGGCAGGGATGCCGGCGTACCGCACGCAGGATGCGTGCGCTCCAGCATGTCCATTTACGAAGACCTTCAGCCGATCAGTCTGGACGGAGTCAGTACTTATCCGCTCTCATCGCGGCCGAGCAAGGTTACAGTTAAAGACTTCGCAAGCCCTATCAGTGAGAATTCTTCGTTGCGCGATTATCTCGCTACACTGCCAAACATTCTGGCGGTGCAGAGCATCCGGGATCTCGTCGTTCGCATGCGGCGCGCGCGCGAATTGAGAAAGCCAATCATCTGGGGCATCGGTGGCCACGTGATCAAGACGGGGCTGGGACCGATCATGATCGACTTGATGAACCGCGGATTTGTCACCGCGATCGCCGGTAACGGTTCGGTGTTGGTTCACGATGCCGAGATTGCAATAGCGGGTTCGACTTCCGAAGATGTCGATGCCACCCTGGGTGTGGGGTCGTTTGGGGGCGCCGAAGAAACCGGAAGGCTGCTGAACGATGCGGCGCGGCACGGCGTGCGCGATGCGACTGGATTGGGCGAATCGCTGGGTCGAGCCCTGCTGGAATTAAAGCCTCAGTACGAGAATCTCTCGGTGCTCTGTGCAGCGTACAAAGCGCGAGTTCCTTTTACCGCCTTCATCACCATTGGCGGCGACATCGCTCACTTTCATCCGAGCGCCGACGGCGCAGCGCTGGGAGCAACGTCGCACACCGACTTTCGTTTGCTGGCTGAAATTATACGACGCATGAACGGCGGCGGCGTCTACCTCAATGTCGGTTCAGCTGTGAGCTTGCCCGAAGTGTTCTTGAAATGCGTGACGCTGGTACGAAATCTCGGGTTTCAACTCAATGATATCACCACCGCGAATTTCGATTTCATTCAATCATATCGACCGCTGACGAACGTCGTGCGAAGGCCGACCGCTGACGGCGCCGGTCGCGGCTATGCGATTACCGGCCATCATGAGTTGACGATCCCTCTGCTGGCGGCCGAACTCATCTGTGGAGCAGGAGCGGAATAACTTCGCTCAATAACTTCAAGCCCGCGATTACCAAAACCACCGACAGCCAACGCCTGATTCCACCAACGGGCAAGCGGCGTGTGCCTAAATCAGTTCCAATCCATCCGCCGATGAGGACTGCGGGCGCCCAGACAAAAGCTTCGTGCGGCAATGTCTTGAGCGCCTCCAAGTGATTGAATAAACCATGTCCAAGCAAACCGGCGATCGAGTTTACGAGAATGAAGGTGACGGACACACCGGAAGTCTCTTTAGTTTTGGCCCAGCCCATGAGGAGCAAGAGCGGACTCAGAAATATCCCGCCGCCAACTCCGGTCAGTCCGGAAAGAAAACCGATTGCGGCCCCGAGAATTAGAGCAAGTCCAACAGGCGCCAGTTTGGTCTCTTGCGTATCAGCCCGCTTCGCGCTGAAAAACAACCGCACAGCACTGTAAAGCAGCACCGCACCGACGAGTCCTTTGTAGACAGAGGCAGGCAAAGGCAACCAGCCACCGAGAAAAGACGCGGGAATGGAAGCGACGGCGAACGGCCAAAACGTTCGCCATGAGAAGAAGCCCGCGCGCAGAAATCTGATCGTGCCAACGGTCGCGACAATGATGTTAAGGGTGAGCGCCGTGGGCCTCATCAATGACGGCGGCGTATTGAACAACGCCATCGCCGCCAGATAACCCGAAGCGCCGGCGTGCCCCACGGTCGAGTACAAGAGCGCCACCGCAAACATCAGGAGCGCGATAATTGCAATCGTAGTAGCGTCCAATGCTTTACAATGATTTTACAATGCGCGAAGCGACGATCAGAGCACAACGCGTGGCCGCTCGCAACCTCCACGCTTTTGCTGTGAGTCGCGGCGAGTTATAATTCCATTCCCCCTTTTCATCCGCATCCTGATTGTAGAAGTCGAGGCATGGAAGCGACCAAGCTAAATTATTTTAGGAAGCGTTTGCTGGCTGAATTGCGCCAGCATGCGCGCCAGGTTGGGGAAGATCAGGCGGCTGCGATTGACGCCGCGAATGACGGCGCGAAAGAGAGCGCCGATCTCTCTTTGCGTGACGTGATCGGAGAGATTGCCTTAAGGCTGGGTGAGCGCGAGTCACAAATGGTGGCCGACATCGATCAGGCGCTTTTGCGGATTGAAGAGGGTTCGTATGGACGATGCGTTCGCTGTAATACGCCGATTGATGAGCGTCGCCTTGAGGCGCTTCCCACAGCTCGATATGACGCTACGTGTCAGGCCGCGATTGAAGACGCGAACGGAAGAAGCGCACGGCCGACTCTTTAATAATCAATAAACCTTGTCCTTTCGGAATGGTGGTATACTGCGCGAGTCCGAGACTCTCCCCACCTTTTTGCTCTCTCTCAAAGGAGAACTTCGAATGAGATCAAGACCTTATAGACTACTCCTTGTCGCCGCTTTAATCGGGGCTCTACTTCTTTGTTGGAGTGTTTACGCTCAGGAAAAGAAATCCAGCAGGATCGTTTGGGAGTACAGGATGGTCTCGGTGCAGTGGGACGAGATTAGTAAACTGTCCGAACTCGGTGCTCAGGGATGGGAGTTGGCTTTTGTACGGAAAGAAGAAGAGATGCTGGGCAACGTTCGTCACTCGACGGTCATTTATTATCTCAAGCGCCCAAAGCAGTAAGCGACCGCAATGGAAGCGCTTTCGTCGATCCAATGACAGATTATCTCGCTTTGCCTATTGGTGATGTTGCGCCCGATGAAGTCAACGCGGTGATCGAGATTCCCCGCGGGCAGACCAACAAGTACGAATACGACAAGCAGCTTCACGTGTTTCGGCTCGATCGCAATTTGTATTCGCCGGTTCACTATCCCGGTGACTACGGCTTCATCCCGAGCACACTTAGCGACGACGGAGATCCGCTCGACGTGCTGGTACTGGTTGACGCCCCCAGCTTTACCGGTTGCGTGATGATCGTGCGCCCAATCGGCATGTTACGGATGGTGGATCAGGGAAGGGAAGACGAAAAGATTCTCGGTGTAGGCACGAACAATCCCATTTACAGAGACGTGCGCGATTATGACGAGCTATACCCGCACGTCACGCTGGAGATCGAACACTTCTTCACGATTTATAAAGAGTTGGAGGCCAAGGCGACGCGCATCTCCGGTTGGGACAACGCTGCGCACGCACGCGAGATTGTGAGGGAATGTCACTTACGATTTGGGAAGAATTCATGACCGGAGAATCTTGCAAACTCCCTCTCCCTTTGGGAGAGGGAGTTTGCAAGATTCTCCAGTCATGAATTCTTCCTAAATCGTAAGTGACATCCCCTGACAATCTCGCGTGCCTCCGCGGCGTCGTTCCAACCGGTGATCCGCGTCGTCTTGGCTTCCAACTCTTTATAGATCGTGAAGAAGTGTTCGATCTCCAGCAAAACGTGCGGGTACAGTTGGGCATAGTCCCGCACGTCCTTATAAATTGGATTATTCGTCCCGACCGCGAGAATTTTTTCGTCTTCTCTTTCCTGATCCACCATTAGTAACATGCCGATTGGGCGTACGGTCATAACGCAACCGGTGAAGCTGGGCGCGTCAACCAATACCAGCACATCCAGCGGATCTCCATCATCG
>QHXG01000423.1:0-8608 GCA_003222845.1 Acidobacteriota bacterium
TTGCTTGGCAGACCGTATGTTCCGATTGGCTTCAGAACGCCGGGCCTGTACCGCTACGTGCGACATCCGCTGTATCTGGGTTGGCTGATGGTCTTCTGGGCGACACCCGTGATGACCGTCGCTCATCTGGTCTTCGCGCTGGCTACGACCGGCTACATTCTTATCGCCATTCAATTCGAAGAGAGAGACCTGGTGCGCTTCCACGGAGAAGCATACCGCCGCTATCGGCAGCATATTCCGATGATTATCCCGCTGCGTTTGCGCCGGAAGGGCAGCCGGCAGAGCGTCGCTACCGACGAGCAACCTGAGCTTATCCCGTAACTCGCTCTTTGCTTAACGATTTGGCAGTGATGGAGCTGCAAGGAGACTTGAAATGAACCGCTACCGCCATACTTTCTTGATTCTCTGCATCGCTCTTTCTCTTGTGACTTTAGTGTCGAGTCTTGCACGCGTTCGAGCGAGAGCGGAGGACGCAAAGGCAGCGGTACCGATGTCCAGGAGCGGAGGAATCGCGCTGACCACGAGTGCAGATCGAAATTGCTTCCTCGATCGATTCTTAAATCACGCGCAGTCGCCGGATTTCACCAAATGGACGCAGCCATTTGGGGCATTGACGCCTGCTGGCTTAACTTTCACGGTCAACTCAACGGCTGATCCCGGCACCGGCGGTTGCGATATTAGTGAGTGCACACTTCGCGAGGCGATCACGGCCGCGAATCTCAACTCCGGCCTTAATACTATCGCCTTCGCGATCTCTGGGCCGGGTCCGCATACCATTAAGCCGACTTCAGCTCTGCCCGCTATCACCAACCCGGTCATCATCGACGGCTACACGCAAGCGGGGACAAGTGCGAACACGTTGGCCGCAAGCGACAACGCAGTGCTCGAGATCGAATTAGACGGCTCAAATCAAACATCAGGTCTCAGTCTGCTTGAGATCGATTCAGGGAGCAGCACCGTACGTGGGTTGGTGATCAATCATGGCGGGGGCCTATCAGGGATAAGATTGGTTACGAACGGCGGTAACATCATCGATGGCAACTTCCTGGGCACGAATGTCACCGGCGAAGCCGCCGCAGGAAATAATTCAGGGGTGGATATAGTATTCGGCTCGTCCGGTAACCTGATCGGCGGAATCACTCCAGCAGCTCGCAACCTGATCTCGGGCAACTTCAACGGTCTTTCGCTGGGTGGCGGGCCGGGCAATCTCATGCAGGGCAATTTCATCGGGACAGACCACACGGGACTTAACGATTTGGGTAACAGAATTGGAATTCAAGTAGTCGCCAGCAACAGCAATACAATTGGAGGCAGTGTCGCCGGGGCGCGCAACGTTATTTCCGGCAATGGCACGGCGATCCGAATGCAGTCCAATACCAACGTAATCCAGGGTAACTATATCGGTATCAGCCCAACCGGCGGAGCCTTCAATTCCAACCACGACAGCCTGATAGCCTTGAACATCTTTAACTGCACTGGCAACACCATCGGCGGAACTACGGCTGGCGCGCGGAACGTCATCTCCGGACACACCATCGGCATCAGTCTCAACGACGCCCGGCTAACCAATGTGCAGGGTAACTTCATCGGCACGGATGCGACGGGCACTACAGGATTGGGTAACTCCGATGCCGGCATTGATGTGACACTTTCAAATAACACATTGATCGGAGGTACAGCGCCAGGCTCGGGTAACCTCATCTCAGCAAACACCACCGGCATCAGGCTTACTCCGAGCACTTCAGGGATAAGCATTCAAATTCAAGGCAATCTCATCGGCACCGATGTTACTGGCACTGTGGATCTGGGCAACACCAATGATGGTGTGTCCATTAACGATCCGCGTACGGCTAGCATCACGATCGGAGGAACAGCGGCCGGCGCGCGCAACGTCATATCGGGCAACGACGGAGACGGCGTTGATTTGCGCGGCATCGCAGGCGTGTTGATTCAGGGCAACTTTATCGGGACGCAGATTGATGGCACGAGTCCACTGGGCAATGGCGGGCATGGTATCAATATCGTGGGCGCAGCCAACACCACGATCGGTGGTGCCACGCCAGGGGCAGGGAATCGCATTGCCTTCAACGGTGTGAGCAGGGACTTCGGCGGCGGCATCATTATCGAGGGTAATTTCAGCGACCACGACTCAGTGCGCGGCAACTCTATCTTCGCTAATACCAGCAATGGGATAACACCCAACGGTGGGTTGGGCATTGACTTGAGTATCAGTGGCAACGGCGATGGGACGACTGTCAACGATGCTTGCGATAGAACTATCCTGTGCTGAACTCCGCCGTGAATGCCGGCGGCATCACCACGATTACCGGCTCACTCAATTCAACGGCAAACACCACCTTCATCATTGAATTCTTCTCCAATCCAGCCTGCGATCCAACAGGCCACGGCGAAGGAGAAATGTTTTTAGGCTCAGCGACCGTAAACACCGACGGCAGTTGCAATGCAAACATCAGTGTTGGTCTTCCGGTCACGGTTGCGCCGGGAAAAATCATTACGGCTACGGCAACCGATCCGAACAACAACACCTCGGAGTTCTCAAATTGCTATCCAGTCGCGGAACCATCGCCGAGTCCATCGCCATCGCCGAATCCCTCGCCATCACCGAGTCCTTCACCATCACCGAGTCCCTCTCCATCACCGAGTCCTACCGTATGCGCGATCGAGTTCAGCGACGTCCCGCAAAGTGACCCCTTCTATCCAGCCATTCATTGCCTGGCCTGCAATGGAATCATGCCCGGTTACAGCGATAATACCTTCAGGCCTTTCGCCGATGCGACCAGAGGCCAAATTGCCAAGGTAGTCGCTGAGGCCGCGGGCTTTAACGAGGCGGTTTCCAGCCAGACTTTTGCTGACGTACACCCGGGCGATCCATTTTATCTATATATCGAGCGGCTGGCGCAGAGAGGAATTGTGAGCGGCTATCCCTGCGGAGGGCCGACGGAGCCCTGCGATTCGGAGGGCCGGCCATACTTTCGCCCCTTCCTCGGTATTACCCGAGCGCAAGACGCACATCTGATTGCTGCAGCCGCAGGTTTCAATGAAGTCGTTACCGGCCAAACTTTTGCTGACGTACACCCAGGTGATCCATTTTATCTATATATCGAGCGGCTGGCGCAGAGAGGAATTGTGAGCGGCTATCCCTGCGGTACACCGGGCGAGCCTTGCGACTCGCAGAACCGCCCCTACTTCCGTCCCTTCAACAATCTCACACGGGCCCAGACAGCCTACGTCGTGGCCCGCACCTTTGTTGTCTGTCCAGACGTGGTTCCGGCACCCACACCTACGCCCACACCTACGCCCACTCCGACACCAACACCGCCCTCGAATGTAGTTCAGTTCAGCTCGTCAAACTACAGTGTCACCGAAGCCTGCACCACGATCGCGATTACCGTGAACCGCATCGGCGATACTTCCGGCGCCGCCTCTGTCGAGTACTTCACCTCGGATGTAACCGCCACCGAGCGTCGAGATTACATCACCGCCATCGGTAAGTTGAGCTTCGCCGCCGGCGAGACTTCCAAGAGCTTTGCCGTACTCATTAACGACGACTCTTATGTCGAAGGCCCTGAGACCTTCAGTGTCAACCTGCGGAACCCATCAGGCGCCAGTCTGGGCGCACCGGCAATCGCTACCGTGCAGATTACCGACAATCCATCCGAGCCGGCGACCAACGTCATTGCTGACCCGCAGAATTTTGTATGCCAGCACTATCACGATTTCTTGAACCGACAGGCTGACGCCAGCGGCCTGGCGTTTTGGACCAACGAGATCACTTCCTGCGGCACAAACCAACAGTGCATCGACGCGAAGCGTATTAATGTCTCGGCTGCCTACTTTCTGTCGCTCGAATTTCAGCAGACCGGTTATTTGGTCGAGCGCATGTACAAGACTGCTTACGGATCAACATTTCCGTCTGCCCATACGCTCCCCGTTCCGATTGTTCGGTTTAGCGAGTTTCTATCGGACACCCAACGGATTGGATCGGGCGTAGTTGTGGGCCAGACGGGCTGGGAGACGGTTTTGGAGAATAATAAGCAAGCTTTCGCCGGCGACTTTGCACAACGGTCTCGCTTTACATCAGCTTTGCCAACGACGCTCTCGGCCGCCCAGTTTGTGGATGCGCTCTTTGCCAACGCCGGCGTGACGCCTACCACGACGGACCGCAATGCCGCGATTGTCGAGTTCGGCGGAGCGGTAAACACGATCGATGTCGCCGCCCGAGGACGGGCGCTGCGCAGGGTGGCCGAAAACTCGACGCTTCAGACCAATGAATTCAACCGCGCCTTCGTCTTGATGCAATTCTTCGGTTATCTACGCCGCGATCCAAACAGCGGCCCGGACATCGACTACACCGGCTACGACTTCTGGCTGACGAAGCTGAATCAATTCAATGGCAACTTCGTCGCGGCTGAGATGGTTAAGGCGTTCATTACTTCAACCGAATACCGACAACGCTTCGGGCCGTGACGTTAGTCCGATGGATCACCGTTCGACACCGATGCGTTTTGCAGATCACAGTGCAAGGCCCATGCGGCTCAGTACCGCCTGATAACGGGGGTCTGATCGTAACGTGTTAAACTTCGGATCCACCAGGAGCGCGGGAGCAGTAGGAGAGCGTTCGTTGTAGGCTCTTTCAATCCAGTCCAGCGCCTCATCCCTGGCGCCAATCGCGGCGTACAGACCAGCAATCCACAGTGGGTCCACGTATTCTGTTTTGGCGCGCTTCTTTAGTTTTCTGAGAAACTGCTGAGCCTTCTCCTTCTGACCGGCAAACCCGTAGCCGATTGCGAGCTGGATCATCCTGACAGACCCTTCTCCTTCGATCTCAACCGCTCTTTGAAGTGGACCAAGCGCCTCTTGGTACATTCCCTTCCCCCAAAACGCAGCTCCGAGACAGTAATGCGCCATCGAGAAATTCGGGTCCATCTCGAGCGTTCTGTGGGATTGTTCAATAGCTTCGTCGTACCGGCCTGCAAAACAAAGGATCTCGGCAATGTCTGCATTGATTACCAGATTTAACGGATCAAGGTCTCGCGCCTTTCTGATCTCGGCCAGGGCCTCACCGAAGCGGCCCTGCTTGACCAGGACGTAGGCGAACACATGGTGGGCAATTGCCGAGCCGGGGCTAATGCTGATCGCCAATTGGCCTTCCTTCAGTGCTTCGTTCCAATCCCACTCCGCGTCAATGAGGATCGAGTGCAAGGCGTGCGCTTCGCCGAGCGTTTCGTCAATCTCCAGCGCCTTCCGCGCCATTGCTCTTCCTTTAGAAATGAGTTCACGGGGCGGGGCTGCAGTGAAATAGATACTCTGGAGATAGCAGTCGGCCAGTCCCGAGTAAGCGAGCGCATCGTTCTGGTCAAGCGCGAGCGCCTCCTTGAAATACTCAATCCCTTTGCGGATGCCCTCCGCAGTCCGCTTATTCAAGAAATAGCGACCCTTCAGGTAAAGCTGATAGGCTTCGACGTTCTCAGTGTAGCGTTTGGTCAGTAGCTTCCGTTCTTCACTGGTAAGTTCCAGCGCCAGCGCCCCTGCCACACGCTCTGAGATAGCATCTTCAAGCGCGAATATATCTGTGCAGTACTCATCGCATTTGTATGCCCATAGCGGCGACCCATCTTGTACGTTGAGGAGCCGCACCGTCACTCGTACCTTCTCGCCCAGCCGCTGAATGCTCCCTTCCAGCACGGCGTCGACTCTCTGCTCTCGGCCAGCCGCCAGCGGGTCTTGATCTGGCGCCATGTACTTGCGCACTGCGCCTGTAGGTCTAACGATGATTTTCCTCAAGTTACTTAGCTTTGTTATTAGGGTATCAGCCATCCCGAGGCCGAGGTAGTCGTCGCCGCCCTCGGCGTCCAACGACTTGAACGGAAGCACGGCGATCGACCTGACCTGTGGGTCCGGCGCTGCCCACTTTGACTTGTCTGAACCCCAGAAATAACGAAGCCCGATGACCAACGCGGTAAGCAGCAACGCGATCAGGAGCACTGTTGGATCAGGCTTGCGCCTGGTCCACAAAGCTCGTGAAACTGTAGGCAGGGCGAGCTTGTGTGCTTCCATCAGCTCGTCATTTATCGTTTGTTCGTGGTCCTCCTGTTCAATAACCACCCTGACACTTTCGACCTGTTCGGTATAGACTGCTTCGCCCGCAGCAGGTTCTCCGGTCACTATAGCGTCGAATATGTAGCCACGACGCGGCACAGTCCTGATGTATTCCTGTGCGTGATCGCCGAGCGCCCGGCGCAGCTCGACCAGGCACTGCACCAGCGAATCGTCGCTGACGAATGCGTCTGACCACACCGCCTTGATCAATTCGTCTTTGCTTACGAGGCGATGGTTATTCTCAAGGAGGTACTTGAGGGCGTCGAAGACCTTGGGCCGCAGCTTCACCTCCTCGCCCGCGCGCAGCAGACAGCCGCGCGATACGTCGAGCGAGAAGTCATCGAAGCGATATGCATGGTGAGAAATTTTCTGCATTTTGCATCTTTGACCGCCTTCCTACCTCAATTTCAATCTCGACAACCGCGCTCGATAAATCTTGGCTCAATTTTTGGCGCTTCTTTGGGTTTCTTTTGGCCTTCCTTCGTTACTTGCCTCAACACCGCGTAGTACTGTGCGGCTCGTTCCGGGAAGAGAAGCCAGAGCGGCTTTGAGACAGGCTGAGAGCCGGCCACAGCCAGCGTGACGAAAACCGGCGTGATTATAAAGCGAGCGCCTGGCTTAACGCCATACCAATTGGAGGATGCAAAACATGAACAGAAGGCGTCGCGTGGAAATTACAGCCATCCGCAGGACTGCTATGTTCCTCTGCAATCGCCGCAAGACTGGCTCAAGCTGCCAGGCTGCTAATGAGCTTGCGTCAGATGAGACCGGCGTTGCCGTTATGCAACCGGGCAATCTTTTTCCCGTTGATGCTGCGTGTCCGTCTGGGCCGGCGCTATTGATCGACGTTCTGGTTAAAAGCGACGAAGTCACCGGACCGGGCGGCGAAGAATTCGTTCCCAGCCAGTCTGGAAATTACACAAAGCTTCTTTCTCTCGGAATCTCTATCCGAAGTTTAGAGGGCGGTGAATGAGCATGAACCAGGAATAGATCGGGGAGCGTTGCGACAGACGGGAAAGCTTAAATCCGTGTCTTGAACTCGGCCGTCGAGCAGGCGCCGGTCGAAGCGCACGAGGTAAGGGAGATGAAATTTCACATTATCACATTGACGTTGGCAGTCACCTTGGGTTTAGGGTTGGTTAACCTCGATGTCAGCTCTCACGGTCAACTTCCTCAGGGCCGCGACCCACTGCAACCAGCGCAGAGCACGGCCGACTCGCGCAATGATCACACTCTGTCGGTGCCAGGGCGCGGCAACCCCTGGCTCAATCTTGTTCAAGGCCAGACTGCGCTGACGGTGCTGGCTGAACCCCAAGCCTTCTTCACCGTGATCAATACGAACGACGCCGGCGCGGGCTCGCTGCGACAAGCGATCCTCGATGCCAATCACAATCCGGGCGCGGACGTGATTAACTTCCAGATCGGCCAGGGCACGCCAACAATCAGTCTGAGCAGCTCACTGCCCGAAGTCACTGACCCGGTCACGATCGACGGCAGCACCGGAGGGGCGAGCCGCGTAGAGTTAAGGGGACCCACTCTGGGAGGGAATCAACCGTGTCTCGTCATCACCGCCGGGAGCAGCGTGGTGCGTGGGCTGGTAATCAACCGCTTCTTGAATGGTGAAATTGAATTAGATTCCAGCGACAATGTGATCGAAAACTGCTTCATCGGCACCGATGCCACCGGAGTGGCCGCGCCACGCAGCCAAGTCTTTGGGGTGGAGATTTCTAATGGGTCCCGAAACATGATTGGCGGGACGGCGTCGGGTGCAGGCAATCTAATCTCCGGCCATATCACGGGCATCTGGATTACCGGCAGTGACGCCGGAAACAACCAAGTGCAAGGCAACTTGATCGGAACCAACGCCGCCGGCACTGACGCAATCTCCAACGTCGTCGGCGTGAGGATCGAATCTCTTTCTTTCAGTAACGTAATTGGCGGCGCACAGGCCGGGGCGCGCAACATCATCTCCGGCAACGAGGAAGGTATCAACATTAGTTCGGCTGGAAACATAGTGCAGGGTAACTTCATTGGGATCAATGCTGCCGGCACCGCCGCGCTCGGCAATGGCACCGGAGTCCTGGTCACGCAGCCCAACAATACAATTGGAGGGACGACTCCAGGCGCGGGTAATGTGATCTCTGGCAACACTCTTACGGGCCTGTTCATCTTCACGACAAGCACTCAAGTGCAGGGCAACCTAATCGGGACTAATGCCGGTGGTGACGCTCTAGGCAATTTGCGATGGGGGATAACAATTGGTGGTGTGAACAACGCGATTGGCGGAACCAGCTCCGGCGCGGGTAATACCATCGCCTTCAATAGACTCGGCGGCATCCTTGTAGCCCGCGGCTCCAACACCGGGAATGCCATCCGCTCCAACTCAATTCATTCCAATGCAGGGCTGGGGATTGACCTTAATGAGGATGGCGTGACGCAGAATGATTCATGTGACCTCGATGGCGGCCCTAACAATCGGCAGAATTTC
>QHXG01000423.1:8619-9106 GCA_003222845.1 Acidobacteriota bacterium
CCGGCGGCAATACGACCATTCAGGGAACGCTCAACTCCACAGCGCAGGCAACCTTCACCATTGAATTTTTTTCTAGCCCTGTATGTGATCCTTCCGGCTTCGGTCAAGGCAAAAGCTTCATCGGGTCAACGACGGTCACGACCGACGGCAGTTGCAATGCGGCCTTTAATGTTACTTTTCCGCTTAGCAGTCCCTCAGGCAGCTCGATTACAGCGACAGCTACAGATTCTTCAGGTAACACCTCGGAGTTCGCGCAATGCGTGCAGGTCGGGGGAGGTAGCTGTACCTACAGGCTCACGCCGGCAAACCAGTCTTTTCCGGCCAGTGGTGGGACTAACAGTGTGACGGTGACAGCGCCGGTGGGATGTCAGTGGGCAGCCAGCAGCAGAGAAACCTGGATCTTGATCACTTCCGGCAACAACGGTAGTGGCAACGGCACGATCAACTACTCAGTCGCCGCCAACCCTGACCCCACGCAGCGCTTCGG
>QHXG01000424.1:0-4594 GCA_003222845.1 Acidobacteriota bacterium
GACCCAAATCTCTCCTTCAACCAGCGCTCGCTACTATCCCACGCTTTCTCAGTAAACTTACCTGCCGCACCTCCGACAGCGGCTCCGAGTGCTATGAGGGATATAGGGTCGGGCATCGCTTGTAACAAATGGAAGCAGTCTGACTCAATAACTTGCCAATTCCGTAATCGCCTTCAACACATCCGCCACCTGCGGCAGAATCGCGTCTTCCAATTGCGGCGCGTAGGCGACGAAGGTGTCGAGCGCGGCGACGCGGCGCACGGGAGCGTCGAGATGTTCGAAGAGTTCGCTGGAGATGCGCGCGGCGATTTCGGCGCCGTAACCCCACGACAGTGAGTCTTCGTGAGCGACGATCACGCGCGAGGTTTTCTCGACCGACGCAGCAATCGCGTTCCAATCGTAAGGACTTACGGTGCGCAGATCTATGATCTCGACGCTAATCCCTTGTTGCTCGGCCTGCCTGGCCGCAACGAGTGAACGCTGAACGAGGGCGCCGTAGGTGATGATGGAAAGGTCCGTTCCTTCGCGCACGACTTTCGCTTTGCCGAACGGAATCATGAAATCGTCAGGCGGATAAGCCGATTTGTTGTAGGTCTGGCGATAGAGATGTTTGTGTTCGAGAAACATTACCGGATCATCGCAGCGAATCGACGTGCGCAGAAGTCCATTCGCGTCGAGCGCATTTGACGCATAGACCACGCGCAGGCCGGGAATCTGTGTGAAGAGCGACACGCCCGATTGCGAGTGGTAGATCGCGCCGCCTTTCAAATAGCCGCCGATCGGCACGCGCAGCACGACCGGGCATTTCCATTCATTGCCTGAGCGCCAGCGCAGCAGCGCCAACTCGTTGCGAATCTGATGCATCGCCGGCCAGATGTAATCGAAGAATTGAATCTCGACGACGGGCTTCAGTCCGCGGGTAGCCATGCCAATCGCGCGACCGACAATATTCGCTTCGGCTAAAGGTGTATTGAACACGCGCGCGCTCCCGAATTCGCGCTGCAGGTTGGCAGTAACTTTGAAGACGCCGCCTTTGCCTTTCACTTTGTCGAGAAACTCTTCCCGCGAGCAGTCGGCGATGTCTTCGCCAAAGACGACGATGCGCGAATCGCGCTTCATCTCGGTATGCAGGCAACGATTGATCAGATCGACCATCGTGCTCGCGTTGCCGCTGAGTTGAGCCTGATCTTCGGTGTCGAACTCTCTCGAAGTCGGATCGACATCGGGCGAGAAAACAAACTGCGTTGCCGTTTCCGGCGCAGGCTGCGAACTCGCGAGCGCTTTGTCGGCCGCTTCGTTAATCTCCCGATCGATTTCGTCCTTAAGTTGCTGCAGCTCCTCCTGGCTGATGACTTTTCCCTTCACCAGCTGGGCGGCAAACCCTTTGATTGGATCATGCTCGGCATCGGAAGCGCGCTCTTCGTCAGGCCGATAAAGCTTTTCGTCGTCGGAAAGCGAATGCGAGTAAGGCCGAATTACTTTTGCATGGACGAACGAGGGGCCGCGGTTCTTGCGACAGTTATCGACCGCGCGACGCATCACCGCGAGCGATTCAATCGGATCCGTACCGTCGCATTGCTGCCGATAAAGATTGGGAAAACCACGAATTAGTTTCGAGATATCGCCGCCGGCGGTCTGCACTTCCACCGGGACGCTGATCGCATAGCCGTTATCTTCGAGCAGAAATACTATTGGAAGTTTCAAATTGCACGACGTGTTGAGCGCCTCCCAGAATTCGCCCTCGCTAGTCGTGCCGTCGCCGAACGAAACGTAAATGACTTCATCGTGGTGAAAAGTCTTGAGCCGCTTCTTCAGTTCTTTGGCTAGCTTAGCGCGATAACCGGCTTCCGCGCAGCCGGCTGCTTGCAGAAGCTGGGTACCCGTCGGCGACGACTGCGAGACGATGTTGAGTTTCTGGTGGCCCCAGTGCGAAGGCATCTGCCGGCCGTGCGAGTTTGGATCCGCCTCAGCGCCGACCGATTGCAATAACATCTCGAGCGGAGTCATCCCCAGCTGCAAACACAGAGCGCGGTCACGATAGTATGGATAGAACCAGTCATAACCAGGCTTCAGACACATGCCCGCCGCCACCAAGATCGCTTCGTGGCCGGCGCCGCTAATCTGAAAGAAGATGCGGTTCTGGCCCTTCATTTGAATTTCTTTGTCGTCGAGCCGGCGCGAAAGATACATTGTGCGAAATATCTTCAGCATCTCTTCGCGACTAAGACGAGGTTTTTGCTGTGGCTTCGCGCTCCCTCGCCGCGGCACGGATTTGATTGCAGTCACGGGCACAGGCTTCGACTCGCGGGCGGGCTTGAGTTCAGGCTTCGGCTCCGGCGCCGCTACAGCTTGGGCCGTGAAAGCCTTCTCCGGAAGTTCGCCTTCGGTTTTTTTTACTAGTCTAAGAACCTTGGTGTCACTCATGATTGTTTACAGCCCCCGTGTCAGAACCGGGAGCGGTAGCGACCGGATCATAAGAGTTGAGTTGCAACCGCCCGTAGTATCGCTCCGGGTACTGACAGAACGCCCTACGGCGCTGAAAATTCGCTTTCCAAAATCTGACGATACTCTTCCGCCATTCCCGGGTGACCATGCGCCATCGATGCGTCGACGCCACGCTGATAGGCCGCGCTCGCTTTCTCAGTTTGTTTCGTTCGTTCGTACGCGCGCGCCAGCATGCCGTACGCGTTCCCTTCGTCGTCGGCGACGGCAAGATATTTCTCCAGCGTCTCGATCAACTTCGCGTCATCGCTTGCTTTCTCATATTCCTTCGCCAAGCCGAACAACACCATCGTGTTATTCGGATCGCTGACGAGCATTTGTTCGAACACTTCGATTCGTGACGCAGCCATGATTCAAACTCGACTCAAAAAATTCTCCAACACAAAAATCTTGCGGATGCGAAAACGCAACGGGCTTTGCACGATGGTGATAGCCTTCAGTCTTTCCAGACCACTCACAAACCACGGTTCCTTACACTCCGGAATCTGTTCCAGCCATTCCGGCGGCTCAAGACCCAACTCATCGCACAGTGATTCCACGGTGGACGCGACCAACGCGTCCATCTTTCGCTCTGTCTGCCGAAACGGTTTCTCAATTGCCCGTGGATCTCTGGAATGCCGAAAGTCGTCGACGAAATTCATCAAGTGAATTGGCCACCACTTTCCGTCGTTAGCGATCTTGTCCCGCGTTTCGTCAACTGTTATCACGTTTGCTTACCAGTTCTTCTATCAAAATGCGTGTTTCCGGCTTGATCTCTTTATGCGGATAGTAGCCCTTTACAATGGCGAACACCTCATCCGCGTTCTTTAGATCCAGTTTTCCGATCAATATCCTGAGGTCATTTTGATCCATTGTTTCGGCCCGCGCGCTCAACACCTTCATTGCCAGCAGATAATCGGGTGGCGGGACATAAACCTTCAAGTGAGACAAATCGAGCAAGATGCGGCGTTCATGATTCGCTAGAAATATCTCGATGGCATTGTTGAGCCAACCTACGGGCAGGCCATGTTTTTGGGCAACCAGGCGGGCCGCCTTTCGGATATAACGCACCGGTTCAAAGATCGCGTCAACGTCATCGGTATCAGGACGGGCTTTGTACGCAAGCGCCATTACCGCGCCGCCATACAAACAAATCTCGCCCTTGACGTCCATGGAACGCAGCTCTTCGTTCAACTCGCTCAAATAGCGCTTGATTTCTTCCGCGTTCACCTGCTGGGCTGCCATTCACTTTCCAATTATCAACTTCGCAATCGTCTGCAACTGCATGTTTGAAGTGCCTTCGTAAATCGCGCCGATCTTTGAATCGCGCCAGTACTTCTCCACCGGATAATCCTTTACGTAGCCATAGCCGCCGTAAAGCTCGATGGCTCTTGAAGTAATGCGTTCGGCGGCGCGTGATGAATACAGTTTGGCCATGGCCGCTTCTTTAACGAAATTCTCGCCTGCGTCTTTCATGCGCGCGGCGTTGTAAACCATTAGTCGCGCCGCTTCCAGTTCAGTAGCCATTTCGGACAATTGAAACTGTACGCCCTGAAATTCGCTGATACTCTTCCCAAACTGTTCGCGTTCTTTCGTATAAGCAAGCGCCGACTCAAGCGCGCCGGTGCTGATTCCGATCATCTGCGCACCGATGCCGATGCGGCCTTCGTTCAGAGTTTCAATCGAAACTTTGTAACCCTTGCCGATCTCGCCGAGCACGTTTTCTTTCGGCACCACGCAATCTTCCAGAATCAACTCAGTTGTCGATGACGCGCGAATTCCAAGCTTGTCTTCTTTCTTACCGACTGAGAACCCTTCGAAGCCTTTCTCAACTATGAACGCCGTGATGCCGCGATAGCCTGCTTCAGGATTCGCATTGGCGAAGAGCACGAAGATGTCCGCTTCCTTCCCGTTTGTGATCCAGAGCTTGCGGCCATTCAAGACGAAATGATCGCCGCGATCGACCGCCCGCGTTTGCATCGCGAATGCATCTGAACCCGAACCGGCTTCGCTCAATGCATAAGCGCCGACTTTCTCAGCCGCCAGTTGCGGAAGATATTTCTTCTTCTGCTCAGGATTTGCCCAATGCAAGAGCGCGTTATTGACCAGAGTG
>QHXG01000424.1:4629-6243 GCA_003222845.1 Acidobacteriota bacterium
GTGTTCTGCACATCGACAAAGACACCTACCGAAGCATCGACGCGGGAGAGTTCTTCCACGGCCAGAATTGCCTGAAAGAACGAGCCGCCGGCGCCGCCGAATTCTTCCGGCGTTTCAATTCCCATCAAGCCCAGCTCGAAGCATTGTTTGATAAGCGCCGGATCGAGAGACGACTGCGTTTCCATTTGATCGACCCGTTTGCGAATCTCGCCTTCGGCAAATTCGCGCACACTGTCGCGAAACATCTGTTCGTCTTCCGATAGCGTCGTTAGCGGACGCGCGAATGATTGTTCAGTTTCAATTTGAGCCTGACTCATGATGGTCGAACCGCGGGGAAAATTTGCTGGCCGATCTTGAATCGACATCATAATCAAGAAGAAAGCGAAAACGCAAAAACGTTGAAGGAATTGTTACCTCCCGTGTGGTAAACTTTCCTACGTTGTAAATCAAATGGCTGAACTGTTGACTCCACAAAAAACTGAACGCGGTTGGATAACTTTATTTAGAATTGCCGCACCAGCTCTTACAATAACCTTAACTATTCTGCTTTCGATCGCGGGTCGGGCGAACGCGCCCGCGCGCGCGCATCTTGTCATTATCAGCACGACTGACATGCACGGCCGCATCTTTCCGATTGATTACTACACGAACAAATACGACAACGTCGGGATCGCGAAAGTTGCCACGCTGGTCAAAGAGGCGCGCAAGAATGACCCCGATCTGTTATTGCTCGATTCGGGCGACACGATTCAGGGAACGCCGCTCGAATACTTTCATAACAAGCGCCACCACACACCGCCCGATCCGATGATGCTGTCGATGAACGCTCTGCATTACGACGCGATGGCGGTGGGCAATCATGAATACAACTTCGGCTTGAAAGTTTTGGAGAAGGCGCGTAGCGAAGCAAAGTTTCCGTGGCTTTCAGCGAATACCTATGACAAAGGCACCGCCCGCACTCACTACAAGCCGTATATCGTCAAAGAAGTCAGCGGGGTTCGCATCGGCGTCCTGGGACTGACGACGCCGGGGATTCCCAACTGGGAAAACGTGCCCAATTACGCGGGCCTTGAATTTCACGAGACCGTCGGCGAAGCCAGGAAGTGGGTCGCCGTGTTACGCCATACTGAGAAAGTCGATCTCGTCGTCATCGCGATGCACATGGGCGTGGAAGAGGATTTGCGCACGGGCCAGATCAATCCTTCGCAAGTGCCGAACGAAAACGCGGCGATTGCGATCGCGCGCCATGTGCCGGGCGTGGACATAATCCTGATGGGCCACACGCATCGCGAAGTCTCTTCGCTCGTGGTCAACGGTGTGTTGTTGACGCAGGCAAATCGCTGGGCCAGTCACGTGGCTCGCGTCGATGTTTATTTGGAACAGACGGGCGGACGATGGCGCGTGATCGCCAGATCCGCGCGCACAATTCCAGTCACCGAAAAGACGGCGCTCGATCCCGAAATCGCGAAACTCGGCGAGCCCTATGACAAGGAAACGCAGGATTGGCTCAGTCGATCGATCGGCGAATCTGCGGAAGAACTGACTGCGCGCGATTGTCGCTTTCGCGATACCGCGATCATCGATTTGATTCAGCGCGTGCAGCTCGAAGCCGGA
>QHXG01000433.1 GCA_003222845.1 Acidobacteriota bacterium
CTCTAGGAGCCTGTCGGTTTATTAAGTTGTCGAACTGACAAATAGAGCATTGGCCATGAATAAGTCGGTTAAGATCAGTTCGCGATCAATTTTAATGATGCCTCGGATCCAAGCGGCCAGGACTCGAAAGCAAGCGGCGACGCCTTGAGCGCAAGAAAGGCCCGCAGAAAGGCCCATTTTTCTGCTTTGATTGAGTTTCGCTCCGCCGGCGGGCGAGGTTTGCTGTCGGAATAACTTCAGCAGGTTGTGAGTCAGACAGATCAACACCCACTCCGCCTGGTTTTTTCGCAGGCCGCGGAAGGAGAAGCGGCGGAAGCCGCGCGCTTCTTTCACCTGGCCAAAGACTGGCTCCACGATCAGCTTGCGTTGCTTGTAGACCTCGCGACCCGCTTCAGTTTTCAACTTCGCGCGCATCTCGTCGATCACTGGCTGGTCCTCAGCACTGGCCGTTGAGACCGACTCGGTTTCCGCTTCAGTCTTCTTCCCACTGTCTGGCGTCACATAAAGATCGACGCTGCTAAGCGCTGCGTTGCTCACGGCGGCAGCGCTGAAATAACCGGCATCCGCCGTTGCCTTTTCCGGCCACTGGCCCAGGTTCTCTTTGACCGCCGTCAACATTGGTACCAACTGTTGCTTGTCATTAACCTCTTGCGTCAAGCTGCACGCGACGATGATCTGCGATTCACTGTCGACGGCGATTTGCGCGTTATATGATTGCTCGAAGCTGCCCGTCGCGCTGTCCTTCATGATCCGCGATTCGGGATCGGTGAAGTTCCGTTGGGCTTTAGCTTCAGGCTTCGCCGCTTCCACATCAGGGACCTGCGGCACGCGTCCCGGCGTCTTCTTGCCCGTCTCTTCTTCCCGTTTTTGGCGCGCTTCGAGCTTGGCCTGGGCCACGGCGGCCGCCGCCTTGGCTTTCTCTTTCGCCTCCGCTTCCAAGGCCGCTTTCGCCTCCCGAATCTTCTGCAAACGGCTCTCGCGCCGCGCTAACTCCTGCGGCAATTCATCGCCACGCCGTCCCTTGCCAAACTCCTGATCCTCCCGCTCGTCCGTCGCCGCTGCTTCCTGCAACAGCCGCGCTACTTCCGCCGCCAACTGCTCCTCTTTCGCGCACATCCGGTCGTAACTCATCGCTTTGTGCTTCGACGCATTCGCCCGCAACTTGCTGCCATCAATCGCTACGTGCCCCAACTTCACCAACCCCGCCTGCTCACACATTTGCAGCACTTGCGCGAACAACTTCGCCAGCTCCTGCAAGTGTTGCTTGCGAAACTCCGCGATGCTGTCGTGGTCCGGATGCTGGTTGCACGCTAACACCCGAAACGCCACATCCTCATACGTCGCCTGCTCGATCTTCCGCGACGACACCCGCCCCGTGCAGTAGCCGTAGACCAGCAACTTCACCATCATCTCCGGATGATACGGCGGCCGCCCGCGCCCATCTCCACGCTCGTACCAATCCATGATCTTGCTCAAGTCCAACTGCTCCACCACGTCGCTCACAAATAGCGCCAAGTGTTCCTCCGGCAACCATTCTCGCAAGTCCTGCGGCAACAGCAATCGCTGCTCTGGATCGTAGCTCATGTAGATTCGCCTCATGCCTTCGCACTATAATCCTTTTCCTTTAGCTCGTGGCTTTTTTATTCCGACAGGCTCCTAGCCAGGCGTTCACGCCTGGGGAAGTGGAACCAATGATTTATGTAACCTCCTTCAGGAGGTTTTTCTTGTTTTGGCTTTAGCCGGTCACCTGGTTGAAGACGAAGAGAAAGCCCCATGAATGGGGCTGAAAGAATGTCCTTGCGCTTCGTTACCCAGGCGTGAACGCCTGGGCTAGAGAAATAATTCGTGGCTTAAGGGTGAAACGTCTGGGCTAGTGAAGTAATGCTAGACTGCTGACACTGAGCCGTCATGATCCGTTTCGATCTACAGCGCTTTGACATCGACAATCTCGCCGCCGAAGGCGCGCAGGACCTGTTGCACGATTGGGTTTTGGGCGGCTGCCTGGCGAGCGCTCTGCTTCGAGGGAAGCTCGGCCTTTTCGGATGAAGCCGGCGCTTGGCCGTCATCGTCTTTAATGGAAAAGCAGATTGCAATGTCGCGGCCGCAAACTTCGCTGCACGCTTCGCGCAAGGCTTTTACGTTGTCGGTTTTCGCCAGAGTGTCACGGTAATGTCTGGTCTCGGACGTAAACTCGATCGAGAAGTCATCGCCAACCAATTCAGCGTGACGAGCGGCGTCGAGGGCAGCGTTAAGCAAGCGACGCTTCTGCTTCACCAGTGCGGCCTTGATCTGATCGAGCGGGGAACCGGACGTCGGCGCAGCAGCTTCAACAGGTTCCTTTACTTCTTCAGTCACCACTGCGCTCGCCACCGTACTTGAGCCCCCTAAGGCTGCCGGGCGCGCGCCCGCCTTACTCGAACCGCTCACAGGGGCAGCTTGCGATGTCTTTCGCTCCGCAGGCGGTTTGCCGGTGCGCAAAGCACTCTCGAGTTCGGCGATCCGGTTGACCAGATCCGCGAGCGGCGCGAGCCGGCGCATCTCCATCAATTTCACTAAGCCGACTTCCACCTGATAACGCGGGTTCGCTGCTTCCTTCAAACTCGCCTCGGTTTCCGCCAGCGAGTGAAAGAAGCGCACCAGATCGGATTCCGAGAAGAGCGTGGCCTGTTTTTGCAGCTCGGCCGTTTGCATCGACGACGAATCAAGCAGCTTCGGATCGCCCGAGACTTTCACCACCAGCAGATCGCGCAAGTGCCCGAGCACGTCGCGACAAAAGTTGCGCAGGTTGTGTCCGCGCATTACCAAATCGTCTACGATCGCCAGCGCCTCTGCCGGTTTATTCTCGGCGATGCCGCTGATGACTCGCGCCAGCACATCCGCGCCGGCGATACCCAGTGCCTTCTCGACATCTTCCGTTTTGATTTCTTCACCGGCGAAACTTATCACCTGATCGAAACCTGACTGCGCGTCCCGCATCGAACCGTCGCCGGCGCGTGCAATCTCTCGAATTGCTTCGTCAGAGATCGAAATCTTTTCGGCGTCCGCGATCACGCGCAGACGCTCGGCAATCTTCGCCGTCGCAATGGTGCGAAATTCAAAAAGCTGGCAGCGCGAAGAGATCGTTTCCGGCACTTTATGCGCGCCGGTGGTCGCCATGATGAAGACGACGCGCGGCGGTGGCTCTTCGACGGTCTTCAAAAGAGCATTAAAGGCCGCGCCGGAAAGCATGTGCACTTCGTCGATGATGAAGACTTTGTAACGATCGCGCGCCGGAGCAACGGCCACACTATTGATAATCACGTCGCGCACGTTATCGACGCCGGTATTCGATGCCGCATCGATCTCCAGCACATCCATCGAACGCCCTTCCGCAATTTCGCGACACGAGGCGCAAGCCGTGGCGTCAGTCATGGCGCACGGCGTCGGCGTCGGACCAGTCGCCTTATGGCAGTTGAGAGCCTTGGCGACCAGACGCGCGGTCGTGGTCTTGCCCACTCCGCGTGCGCCCGAGAACAAGTAAGCATGATGGAGCCGTGCATGCTCGATAGAGTTCTGCAAAGTCCGGGTCAAGACCTCTTGCCCGGTAACGTCTTCGAATTTTTGCGGCCGCCACTTGCGGGCGATTACTTGGTAGGACATGAAAATGTTTTCGAGCTCGATTGCCGATTTGTGCTTCAGTTGTTCCGCGCCAGCTCGGGCTTGGGATACTTCTTCAGAAGTTTCCAAAGGATGATCACGCTGTCATCATCATCCTTGCGAATAATCCTGAATGCTACCAGCACATCCGAGTCTGAATAGTGTATGCCGCGAAGGGCGTATGTCCTATTTAACCTCGCTTGCGCCCGCGTCTTGTAGATCGTGCCGCCGATCGTCTCTCCACTGGCGAATCGCCGGTATTCCGATCGGGCTTGCGGCTCCTCTTCAGCGGCGCTGTAGGACGCCAAGAACTTGATGGCAGGATTTTCGGAAGTAACTGCTTCGAGGGGAACGTCGCCCAGATTCGTAATCATTCCGTAATCGGCGCCCGCGAAGCTCACATTAAACTCGTTCTGCTCCAATCCAATTTGGGTTCCCGAGCCGTATTCGTGCGTTCGACGAGTGAAAGAATAAAAAGCTCCACCGCCGCGAGTCGTCAGACTCTTCTTATTACTTTTGACATCGTCGTCGTATGTTTCCCGCGGGAGCAAACGCGTCAGTCCAGTATCGGGCTGCTTGAGAAATTCCGCGTAGGCGGCATAATCGTCGGCTGAAGGTTCGAGGAAGCTCTTCTCCAGCGCAGCCAACTCTGCGCGCTTCGCCTCGATTTGACTTAGCACCTGATCGCGCGATTCGGATTGGGCAGAGACAGTGATGGAGAGGCCCAGAAAGAGGGCGACGAATATTGTAGCTGGCAAAGTAAATCTCATGTTTGATACTCCCTTCCTGCAAATGACACGTAAGTTGAAGCGGGGCCAATGGGAAGAGTTCGATT
>QHXG01000169.1 GCA_003222845.1 Acidobacteriota bacterium
TAAAGGCGCGCTCCAGATTGCTATTGCAACGGACCCATAACAAGCGACCAAAATCCACTCGAGCCTTAGCCGCAGATGCAGGATCGAAAGTGTCGCTGCAATCGATCAAGGCACACGTCTCTTCCTGCTCGGTCGCAAAGGCCAGAGCCGAGAGCAACAAACTCGTTCGTCCCGACGATGCGGCTCCATGGATTTCTGTAATCGCTCCACGTGGGAATCCATTCAAAAGGGCATCGATTTCCAGCACACCCGTGGGCAGAATTTCTGCGGGATGCTTTTCACGTCGCTCAAAAATAGCGCCAAAGCGATTGGCTAGCGCTGATTCGATCTCTTTTTTCGCAACTGCCGTTTTCATATTTGAATTCCCTGTACAGGAGGATTCATTTCTGTGAGTCAAGACAAATCTGAAGATCTCAAAGAATCAAAAGACACCGAAGATTTCTTTCCCGATGGGAAAACGCTGCCGGCCCTTCGTGAAGCCGCGGCCGATTGCCAGGCTTGCGATCTCTATAAACGCGGCACGCAAACCGTCTTTGGCGCGGGCACTCGCAATGCCGAAGTCCTCTTCGTTGGTGAGCAGCCCGGCAACGATGAAGACCTCGAAGGCGAACCTTTTGTTGGTCCAGCCGGCAAACTGCTCGACAAAGCCCTTGAAGAAGCCGGCATTGATCGTCAAAAAGCTTATGTCACCAACGTCGTCAAGCATTTCAAATGGGAACCACGAGGCAAGCGCCGCATTCACAAAAAACCAAACGCTAAAGAGATCGCTGCCTGTCGCCCCTGGCTCGAAGCCGAAATTGAGATCGTCAAGCCGAAAGTGATCGTCTGCCTCGGCGCGACTGCTGCGCAGGCGCTGCTAGGATCAAAATTCAGGGTCAGCAAGGACGGCGGCAAGTTCATCGAATCGAACCTCGCGCCTTATATTATCGCTACCCTACATCCATCTGCGATTCTGCGCGCCCCAGACGATCAAACTCGACACGAGCAGAAGCGGCGTTTCATTTACGATCTAAAGAAAGTCGCCGATGTTCTTTCAAAGAGCTGATCGAACCGATGATTCTCTGATCTAAATCTCGATGCTTAATCTCAGATCTCAGATCTCAAATCTGAGATCTGAAATAATCCGAAATCTATTCGTATTTGCGAATCACTCCCACCACGACACCTTGAATCTGTACGCGCTCCGGCGGCCGAATCACTATTGGCTTATAACGCGGATTTGCTGCCTCAAGTCGTACTTGATTTCGGCTGCCATAAAACCGTTTCACAGTAGCGTCGCTGCCATCGATCAAAGCGACAACTGTCTTTCCATTTTCCGCCGTCTCCTGTGACTGAAGAATGATGAAATCGTCTTCACGAATTTGCTCGTCAATCATTGAGTCGCCTCGCACGCGCAGAGCAAACATCCGTCTCGACCTCAACATGTCGCGCGGAATGCAAACCGTTTCGTAATTTAAGATCGCTTCGATCGGCGCGCCCGCCGCTACTATTCCCAGCAACGGAATTTCATAGTTGGCCTCGGTGGATTCTTCCTTCACTAGTTCAATGCCACGACTGACATTCGGAATCCGTCGAATTAATCCCTCCCTTTCCAGGATCGAAACCACATGATGGGCGCTAGCCGATGAACTCATGCCGAACTCTTTGCCAATCTCGGCTATGGTTGGCGGTTCCCCATGCACCTCGAAATAACGCCTGATGTAATCCAACACTCTTCGTTGTCTCGCAGTGATTGGCATCTGTCCCCCCTTGCCGATGTTCGAATCGACGGCGAATATTATCGAATATCGACAAAGACTTTGTCCAGAACAAAATCACACGACCTGGCATCGGTGATTCTTTGAAAGATTTATTGATTAAAACCGAAAGCTCTGAAATCTTTGTTGACAGTTCTCATCGTTCAACGCTAGAATCGGCATTGCAACGGTGTTTGGCATCGTTGCCTGTCCCGCAAGGCTCACTTTTCGAGCCCAATTTGGGCCGGATCCCACCATTTTTTGCATAAGCCGGAAAACTAGAACCCCAGAAATGTCAGCAAAACTCGGCGAAATTCTCGTCCGCGAGAACCTTATTAGCCCGCAGCACTTGCGCCAAGCGTTGGATTATCAGCGCGAGCACGGCGGTCGACTTGGCTACAACCTCGTCAAACTCGGGCTGGTTTCCGACGACACGATTACTGCCATACTGTCGCGTCAATACGGCATCCCATCCGTTAACCTTGAGCTCTTTGACATTGACGACTCAGTCCTTCGTCTCATTCCCCAGGAAGTCGCTCAGAAATACTCAGTCCTCCCGTTGTCACGCGTAGGCGCCACCCTCACGCTCGCCATGGTCGATCCTACGAACGTCTTCGCGATGGACGACATAAAGTTCATGACCGGTCTCAATGTCGAGCCGGTAGTCGTCGCCGAAGCCAGCGTGCAAGCATCGATCGCGAAGTATTACAGCAGCTCCCGCGAGATCGAACTTGCCCATGTGGCGCCGGATTTTGCAGTCGAAGGCGCCAACGGTAACGGTTTCTCTGATGCGGATCTTGTGTCACTCGACAACCTCGAGTTCGATCAAGAGTCAGTTGACGGCGAGGTCGATGTCTTGGAAGACAACGAAGAGATTGACCTTTCCAGTCTGGCCAGAATGAGCGAGGACGCTCCAGTCGTACGCCTGGTCAATGTCCTGTTGGTTGATGCGCTTAGAAGAGGCGCCTCTGACATTCACGTCGAGCCTTACGAAAAAGAGTTGCGCATTCGCTTTCGCATTGACGGCGTGCTCTACGACGTAATGCACCCGCCTTTGAAGATGCGTGACGCCCTAATCTCTCGCATCAAGATCATGTCCAAGTTAGATATCTCAGAGAAGCGCCTGCCTCAGGACGGCCGCATCAAGGTCCGCATCAAGGTCGATTCGCGATCGCGCGAACTCGATTTTCGCGTATCGACACTGCCCACGCTGTTCGGTGAGAAGGTGGTGCTCCGTCTGCTGGATAAAGAGAAGCTCATGCTCGATATGACTAACCTCGGGTTTGAGCCTGACTCTCTCGTGAAGTTCCAGCGCAATATTTCTAAGCCTTACGGCATGGTTCTGGTTACTGGACCCACAGGTAGCGGCAAGACGAATACTCTCTATTCAGCGCTGCAATCTCTGAATACAGTCGACACGAACATTATGACGGCCGAGGATCCGGTCGAGTTCAATTTACCGGGCGTCAATCAGGTGCAGATGAAAGAACAGATTGGCCTGAACTTTGCCGCTGCCTTACGGTCCTTCCTGCGACAGGATCCGAACATCGTTCTGGTCGGCGAGATTCGTGACTTTGAAACTGCGGAGATTGCGATTAAGGCCGCGCTCACGGGCCACCTAGTTCTCTCAACCCTCCATACGAATGATGCTCCTTCAACCATCTCGAGGCTCATGAACATGGGAATCGAGCCCTTCCTGGTCGCCACGAGCGTAAATCTCATACAGGCTCAGCGACTAATCCGGCGCATTTGCAAAGACTGCAAAAAAGAGCATCCCACACCCGTCGAGGCGCTGGTTGAAATCGGCTTTCTGCCGGAAGAAGCGAAAAAGTTAAAGACATACAAGGGCAAAGGCTGCCCGAGTTGTAACGATACCGGCTACAAAGGCCGGATCGGACTCTATGAGGTGATGGAGATAAACGATGAAGTTCGCGAATTGATTCTGATCGGGGCGTCGGCTCTGGAATTAAGAAAAAAGTCGATCGAAGACGGAATGATCACGCTTCGCGAATCCGGTCTCCAAAAGATAAGAAATGGCGTTACCACCATCGAAGAAGTTCTTCGCGAGACGGTGGCATGAAAGGGGTGAGGTATGTTACGTCGAGTTGTTCTATCGTTAGTTTTACTCGTTTCCATCGTGGTCCTGCTGCCGTTTGCAATCTCTACGGCGCATAACCTGAGATCTCAATTGGCCGTGCGTTCACAACGCTTCCATCACCACTCGAGAGCGTGGTGGCGGCGGCATCGTGCGATGATGCGCCGGAGGCAAGCTCTGCTTGCGAGAAGGCGAGCGTTGGCGGCTGAGGCACGGAGTCGCGTTGCGTCGCCCGGATCGAAAGGGGTCGCAGACAATCACGCGGCCATTCCCTCGTTGGCGTTGCCCGACGGACTCTACAAAGATGGCGCGTTTACCATGCCGCTACCCAGCGGATGGTCGGCTGAGTCGGCGACTAAAGGCACGACAAGTTTTCGCATCGCCTCCAGTGGAACGCCTACTCAAGCTACACTGGCAGTCGTGGCTGCCGCGCCTGCCAATGCAAATCAACTCGTCGGCCGGGAGCAAAGAAACAATCTGGCCGGGCTTCCGTTCTCGGATCTCAGACGCACAGTGATTGACAGAATGATCAGCACCGGCGGTTGGGTCGTCAATGATCGACAGCGCGAGATCGCCGGCCATCGTGTGTTTGAGGTGATTGCGCAAACGCCCGCAAACAGCGATAAGCCTGAACAGGTTTGGAACTTCTATTTCACCGAGGTCAACGGCCGAATCTATTCGCTTACGACTCATTCGGCGATGGGACTTACCGGGAAACTGGCGGCTGACGCCGAGAAATTTCTTGGAAGCTTCCGACCGACGGATGCAAACCGAACCGCTATGAAGTAACCCGGAGCTTCATCAGCAAGAAAACTCGATTGGCTAAAGGAAAAACGGACATGGAAAATCCACCGCAAGTTTCACTCTCGGAACTCCTTCACCGGCTGTCAGAACTGGGCGGCTCAGATCTTCACGTCACCACGGGCACCCCGCCTTTGGTTCGCGTACACGGCGAGATTCGTCCGCTGGACGGATATCACCCCTTAACCTCTTCAGAGACGAAGCAGTTGGCCTACTCGGTCCTAACTGACGCGCAGAAGCACCGTTTTGAAGAGAATCTCGAGCTTGACTTCAGTTTCGGCGTCAAAGGCCTGTCGCGTTTTCGCGCGAACATCTTCAATCAACGCGGAGCCGTCGGCGCCGTTTTCCGCGCCATTCCTTATGAGATCAAAAGCTTCGAAGACTTAGGTCTTCCACCTGTAGTCAAAGAATTATGTAACAAACCTCGAGGCCTGGTGCTGGTGACTGGACCAACCGGGTCGGGAAAATCAACGACGCTGGCAGCCGTAATCGACAAAATCAATAAGGAGCGCCACGAACACATTCTCACGATAGAGGACCCGATCGAGTTTCTTCACAATCATAAGAGTTGTATCGTGAATCAACGCGAAGTCAACGCAGACACCAAGGGTTTTGCTCAGGCTCTGCGTACGGCGCTGCGACAGGATCCCGACGTGGTACTGGTTGGCGAAATGCGCGATCTTGAAACGATCGAATCGGCCCTGCGTATCGCCGAAACAGGTCACCTGACTTTCGCCACACTGCACACCAACTCAGCAGTCTCAACCATCAACCGCATCATCGATGTGTTCCCTTCCATGCAGCAGTCGCAGGTGCGTGCCCAATTGTCTCTGACCCTCGAAGGCATTCTTTGCCAATCATTGCTGCCGCGCGCCGACGGACGAAGTCGAGTACTGGCAATGGAGATCTTAATTCCCAATTCGGCAATTAGAAACCTCATTCGCGAGGACAAGGTGCATCAGATCTATTCGATGATGCAAACGGGACAGGACATCCACGGCATGCAAACGTTCAATCAGTCCCTGGCGTCCCTTTTTCACAAGCGCCAAATATCCAGAGAGACCGCGATGCAGCGCACGTCGAACGTCAACGAACTGCGCGATCTTATCGATCGAGGCGTGGGCCTAAATGGCGCCAATGGCTCACTGCCAAAGCCTGGAATGCCGGCCGGATATGGGCAGACGAGTCGAATCGTCTCACGCAAGTAATTTCGCGCAGTTTCCCAAATCGGAATCCATAATTAAAGAAAGCACAAGCAAACAGAAACGGAGTGCCGAGAAATGCCAACCTACGTTTTTAAGGGCCGCAATCGTATGAACGAAGTCGTAATGGGTGAACGCGTCGCAGACGATCGCGACGCACTACGACAGGTTCTGCGCCGCGAACAAGTAACGCTGACATCGGTAAAAGAAAAAGGCCGAGAAATCGGTATCCCTAAACTTGCCGGCCGAAAGAAAGTTAAATCGAAAGACCTAGCGATTTTCACTCGTCAGTTTTCAGTCATGATCGATGCCGGTTTGCCGCTGGTCCAGTGCTTAGACATTCTTGCACAGCAACAGCAAAACAAGTATTTCCAGCAAGTGTTGGCCCAAGTTCGACAGGATGTGGAGGAAGGTTCGACCTTGGCAGCAGCGATGGCCAGACACTCCAGGGTGTTCGACCAGCTTTATTCAAACATGGTCGAAGCCGGCGAGACAGGCGGTATCCTCGACCTCATTCTGCAACGCCTTTCGACTTTCATCGAAAAGATCGTCAAGTTAAAACGCGACGTCATTTCAGCGCTAATCTACCCCGCCGCCGTAATTCTGCTCGCTGTTGTAGCGGTGTGCGTAATCATGATCGTGGTGATTCCTCAGTTTCAGACGATCTTTCTTGGGCTGCTCGGTCCGGGCGAACCTCTGCCGTTGCCCACGCGCATCGTGGTCGGGATCAGCAACTTCCTCGCGGGCTGGGGAGGTCTTTCTATGTTGGTCTTGGTCATAGGAACCGTCGTCGCGCTACGCTTCTATTACAAAACGGCTGGAGGGCGCAAGCGAATCGATACGCTGTTGCTGAAGGTCCCGATCATCGGTCCCATCTTTCTCAAGATCGCCGTCGCGCGTTTTTCGAGAACCCTTTCGACCCTCCTTTCTTCAGGCGTACCCATTCTGCAATCACTGGACATCACCGCCCGTACCGCTGGAAACATGGTGATCGAGGAAGCAATAATCAGCATTCGGGCCGGCGTCGAACAGGGTAAGAGTTTTGTCGAACCGCTCCGGACCGCTGACATATTTCCTCACATGGTTGCTCAAATGATTGGTATCGGGGAGCAAACGGGCGCGCTTGACGCAATGCTGGGAAAGATTGCGGACTTCTATGAACAAGAGGTGGATGCTGCCATTGCGAATCTGCTCACGCTGATTGAACCAGCGCTAATCGGGTTTCTGGGAGTTACGATCGGTTCGATTGTGGTTTCGATGTACCTGCCGATGTTCACGCTGATCGGTAAGCTTTCGCAGGGCCATTAACGCCAAACAACAGTCGCACATCGACTTCACGCGTCAGACACGATAGCGGCTTGATTTCCACCAATCGAGTGTTAGGCGCATTCCGTCTTCCAGGCCTACGCTTGGGTTATATCCAAGCAACGAACGTGCAACTGTAAGATCGGCAAGGCTGTCTCGTACGTCTCCTGTTCGTGGCGGGGCATGCTCGGCTTTTACTCCAGTCCGACCCGTAAGTTCTTTCAAGAGTTCAAGAACATGATTGATTTTCACGCTTCGGCCGTTGGCAATATTGATTACGCGCCCAACTGCGGCAACGGATTCGGCAGCACGCAGATTCGCATCAACCACGTTTGAGACATAGGTGAAGTCGCGCGATTGGTCGCCATCGCCGTATATCACCGGTGGCTCTCCGTTGAACAGCGCGCTGATGAATCGAGAGACTACGCCTGAGTATTGTGAACTCGGATCCTGTCGCGGCCCGAACACATTGAAGTAACGCAGCGATACCGTCTCCAGCTCGTAAACACGGCTGAAAACCTGACAATAGTATTCTCCCACCAACTTCGCCACGGCGTACGGTGACAAAGGATCCGGTCGCATGTCTTCTCGCTTTGGCGATTCCGCTTGGTCGCCGTACGCAGAACTGGACGCGGCGTAAATTACCCGGCGCACTCTTTTATCGCGAGCCGCCAACAAAAGTGAGAAAGTAGCATTGACGCTGGCTTCGTGTGTTTCGACAGGCTTCTCAACTGAGCGTGGCACTGAAGGAATAGCGGCTTCGTGAAAAACCAGTTCGACATCTTCCAGTGCGCTAACGAGCTTCCTACCGTCTGAAAGACTGGCTTGAACAAAATCAACCTGACCACCAATCTCGCCGATATTCTCGCGATGCCCCGTAGAGAGATCATCAATTATGCGCACGCGCGCACCTTGCCCGACGAGCGCCGCCGCGATATGAGATCCAATGAAACCGGCCCCGCCGGTAACCAGAGCTATCCCTGAAAGCGCCATTTAAAAACCTTAGCGTCCAACTCCAACGTACTCGAATCCCAGGTTACGCATGTCATCCGGTTCATAGATGTTCCGCAAGTCGGCAATCCTGGGGACTCTCATCAAGCTGCGAATACGCTCCATGTCGAGCGCGCGAAATTGATTCCATTCAGTCATGAACACGAGCACGTCGGCACCTGCGGCGGCGACATATTCATCGTCGGCAAATTCGATCTCGGGAAGAATCTTTTGCGCCTCCTGCCTGGCAACAGGATCATAAGCACTCACTGTTGCCCCTCGACGCATTAAGCCGCGAATAATACCGACCGAAGGCGCATCACGCATATCATCCGTTTCCGGTTTGAACGCTAGTCCCAGAACGGCGATCCGTTTGCCTCGCAGTCCGCCTGCGAGGCTTTCGATTTTTGGCACCATAGATAGGCGCTGCTGCTCATTTACTTCGATGACCGCATCGACGATTCGCATTGGACTTGAGAATTCACGCCCAATCGCAGCGAGGGCACGCGTATCCTTGGGGAAGCATGAACCGCCAAACCCGGGACCCGGATGAAGAAATTTGGATCCGATTCGCCGATCCATGCCAATGGCTCTAGCCACTTCGTGCACGTCGCACCCGACTTTTTCACAGAGATTTGCAATCTCGTTAACGAAGGAGATCTTCGTGGCCAGAAAAGCATTGGCAGCGTACTTGATCAGTTCCGCGCCTTCAAGGGACGTGATAACGAAAGGTGTTTCAATTAAGTATAGCGGGCGATAAAGGTCGCGCATAATCGCAATGGCCTGTTCGTCGTCACCACCAATTACCACCCGGTCCGGTCTCATGAAGTCGCTGATCGCCGCGCCTTCGCGCAGAAATTCCGGGTTAGAAACGACGCTGAATCCAAGCGGCTTCGGCAGATGCTCACGAATAAGCGACGCCAATCGTCTCCCGGTCCCCACTGGTACCGTGGACTTGGTCGCTATTACTTTGTAGCTGTCAAGGTGTTCAGAAATCTCTCGAGCAGCACCCTCAAGGTAAGTTAGATCAGCAGATCCGTCTGCCTTGGGCGGCGTGCCCACTGCCAGAAAGACTACGAGAGACTGTTCAGTTGCCGATCCGATATCCGTCGTGAATCGAAGCCGGCCAGCCTGTAGATTCTTCTTGACGAGTTGATTGAGCCCGGGTTCGTAGACCGTAATCTCGCCGCGAGCAAGCCGAGCGATCTTTTCGGCATCAACATCAACGCAAGTAACATCGTCGCCGAACTCTGCAAAACATGTCCCCGTGACCAGTCCTACGTAACCAGAGCCGATGACAGCAATGTGCATTCCCTATTTGTCTCAAACCGCGCTTAGACGGCCTTTCACAAAATTACGGGTCACGCGCGCCATTGGCGCGTGACCCGCAAAGTTCCACTCATAATAGCGCGCGTCTTGCGCGTTACCAATTGGATTGGGCGGAAGATTATCTGGTCGGACTGACTACGGTAACCGAGCCACCGAAGTTCAAATTGTTGTTATGCGTTGTCGCGATAATTGCTGCCGCAATTGCACCACCCGCAGCAGCCAGCAGCGCGAGTAACGCACCACCACTTAGGTGTCCGAAGGTCTCTGTTTTAGTCAGCCTGGTGCAACGAGTACCCGGTTGCGGTGTGCCCGCGGATTCCGAGGTTCCGGCCGCAACGGCCTTTGTGCTTCCGCCTGCGCGCAATTCAACCGAACCGCCCTGAGATGCAACGATCGTGTTTCCGCATTCGACGTCTACCATGAACGTCGCAGCCTGATGCGCATCGGCGACGGCATTGCCATCCTTAGTCGTCACGATTGCAGAAACGCCAGACAGCGTAGAAATCTGAATTCGGCCCGCGTCAAGCGACGCGGAAATATTTCCCTCGCTAAAGCTGAGTTTTGCGCTCGAGTTTGGTAACAACTCAACGCGGCCGAGTTTACCAAGGCTAATTGTCGCACTGCTGTTCGCCGCGGTAGCGATTACGCTGTCAGAAAAGACCGTGGCACCTGAAATGGCGGCCTGGCCATTAACGGTGACTTGCCCGGAAACCGAAAGCTCGCCCGATGCTTTCTGCCCTGGCGTCGCCAGTGCTACCATCGAGTAAACGCTTAACACCGCAACCGCGACAGAGAACGCAATGGACTTACGGCTCCAAGTTCTACTAATCATCATTTCCTCCCGTACAAGTGAACAAGTTTTGTGGAAGCGTGCTGCGATCGTTAACAACCACAACAGACGGAAACCACTAACCCGTCTCCACTCAATCACCTCGCGCGCGCGAGGTTGCCAAAACAGTAAAGCGTGCTCGGGGCCGTTGAGGGCCCTCTAATCCTTGCCCTTTTTACACGAATACTGCCCCTTATGTCAATAATTACTCTTGATCCCAAGCTATGGTATTAACTAGCTTTCGGGGCAAGATAACACGGCCCCGAGTCTCTGTAAAGAGCTTTTTTCCCATTTGGCTGTCAAAATTCTGTGTTTTTGGCGCATTTGGAACGGTTGCGAAGGCGTGAAGCCGGGATTCTGTAGGTTGAATGAGTTGCTCGGAGCCCATCCATTCTATTGCGGAACGACGCGTCTGGGCCGCATTGTGGTCTGGCCGACACGCTGGCCCTCTGGGGTTGCCTTGCTCGGCTCTTCCGATCTCGCGGTCGAGGACTTTCCTTCTCGCTTCATGAGTTCTGCCTGTTCATAGGGATCGAGCCGCGCGAAAAGGTAAAAGGTTTCTCCCGAATGAACAGTCGCCAGGAACTTGAATTTATTCGCGAGTATAGCTTTTGGATGTAGAGTCCCAATATTTGGGGGTTTTTCAAACAGCGTCCGTAGTTCGTCCGGCGCCACCGCCTCGAGTTCGGGCACGTAATCGTTTCCGTTCTGACGCACCAGTCTGATCGCCATCGTTCGCAGCGCCCGAATACGATTTGAGTTTCGGTGATAATAAGCGGCGCTGATCTCTCTTCGGCTAATTCGATCGTCAACGACCTCTTGCTCGTTGGCAAGATAGCCAAGATAAGCCTGCATGACAGGTCCAAAGCTCGAGTTGTCGTCCATCGACGTATTCCCAAGCGAACGTTGGGCGACGCCAACGGCACTGAAGCCAAGCACGATAGTGAGCGCGAACAAAAGGCGCGGTAAACTTCTCAAGTTACGCATGGAATAACCCTCGAGGTTCTAGTCAATTCGCCACCCGCTAAGGATCCTTTGGCAGTGGCCACTTTAACTTACGGAAGCTTTTACAAGCCAGTTCTTTCTTGCTATGGCGAAAGATTGTACTCCTCCACCAGGCTCTCTATATTGCACGACCAATTCAGCGATGTTACATTTCAATTTCGTGATGGATGACGGGGAGCAGCCTTTGAGACCACGAGTCGGCCTCGGCGTGACCGGTGGCATTGCGGCATACAAGGCTATCGAAGTCCTGCGCGGGTTGCAGCGGTTCGGATGCGAAGTACGCGTCGCGATGACGCGACACGCTTGCGAATTCGTTCAACCATTGACCTTTCGGGCGCTATCAGAGTGCTACGTGATTGTCGACGATTATTCTCCTGATAACCCGGATCCAATCGCTCACATTACCTTTTCTCAAACGATCGATCTGTTCTTGATAGCTCCCGCGACTGCCAACGTAATTGCTAAGATGGCCAACGGCGTAGCCGACGATTTCGTGACCTCGACATATTTGGCGTGCACCGCTCCCGTGCTGATCGCACCGGCGATGAACACGGTGATGTGGCAGCACGCGGCAACGCAACGCAATCTGCAGACGCTGCGCGAAGATGGCGTTCACATCATCGAACCTGATGAAGGTGAAATGGCTTGCAAAACAATTGGGCCCGGCAGGCTCACGGAACCAGATAGAATTGTCTCCGTTGCGCTGAAGATTCTGCGCGAGTCAAAACCGCAAACAACCGGAACCGCTCCAGCGTCCGCTGAGTCCATGCAGACCACCCAGTCCATTGAGTCCATTAAGCAAGACTTAATCGGTGAACGAATATTGATTACCGCCGGCGCCACGCGCGAGCCAATCGATCCCGTTCGTTTTATCTCGAATCGTTCTTCGGGACGAATGGGCTTTGCGTTGGCAGAAGCGGCTCGCGCTCGCGGCGCGGACGTGACTATTGTGGCGGGCATTGTAAGCGTGCCTCCGCCGAATGGGATTGGGGTTGTCCGAGTTGAAAGCGCTGATGAGATGCATCGCGCGGTTGCGAATCAGGTCAGTGACGCTACCATCTTCATCGCTGCCGCGGCCGTATCCGACTATCGGCCCAGTGAAAAATTAAAGACGAAAATCAAGAAATCGGAAGAAAAGCTTGAGGTAACGCTTGAACGCACGCCCGACATTCTGGGCGAAGTCGCTCGGTCGCGACGAGACGGTCAGCTAATCGTCGGCTTCGCTGCGGAGACAAACGACTTGCTAAAGCATGCAGGTGAAAAGCTGACTGGCAAAGATCTCGACGCAGTTGTGGCAAATGATGTTTCGCGCCAGGACTCTACCTTTGAGTCCGAAACTAATCAAGTCATCATTCTCCTTCGCGATAATCCCAATCCAATCGAATTGCCCTTGATTTCAAAGCTGGAAACGGCGCATCGAATCCTCGACGAAGTGGTAAAGTTGCGCCAGGGCAACCGCGCGATCAGTCTGGTGCGGTCGAAAGTTGTGGAAAGCAAGTCATGAGTTCCGATTCAACTGCCAACGAAATCTCCGAGTTATTGGGATCTTTGCGAGAACATACGAAGTTTCTGAGCGAACTTGGCGCAGAGCACGTCGAGGTCGCCGAAGATCCAGTAGGGGAGTCTTCCGCAGCGGTGTCGGTGGTTACAGGTTCGCCGAATTATGAAGCCGCTGCAGATGTGAATCCGAAAGCGATCTCGCCGCCGGATGAATTCCCCACAATGACGACCAGGGCCGCCACAATCAAATCAGCACCGCAGGATACGCTCTTCGGCGATTTAAAGCCCCCCGAACCTTCTCTGCTTCAATCAAGCGAAACGCTTGAAGATGTATGGCGCGACATCGGTGACTGCACCCGCTGCGGTTTGTGTGAAGGACGCACTCAAGTCGTCAACACTCATGGGAATCCAAAAGCTCGTCTGATGTTTGTCGGTGAAGCGCCCGGCGCCGACGAAGACGCGCAAGGCAAACCGTTCGTCGGTCGCGCTGGTCAATTACTTACGAAGATCATCGAAGCGATCGGGATGAAACGTGAAGAAGTGCTGATAGGAAATGTAAATCGGTGCCGGCCACCAGGCAATCGTCAACCGACTCTGGAAGAAGCCGCCATCTGCCGCCCGTTTCTATTCCGAGAAATTGCTGCCGTGCAACCGGATGTGATCGTCGTGCTCGGCAACACCGCGCTTCGTAATTTGCTCGAAACCCGGGAAGGAATCACTCGCGTTCGCGGACAATTCCAGAACTTCCGGGGCATCAAAGTCATGCCAACGTTTCACCCAGCTTACCTGCTACGTGATCCCTCCAAGAAAAAAGAGACCTGGGAAGATTTGAAGAAAGTCCGCGACTATCTCGACGGTCTTCGGCAAAGCCAATCAATCACTCGGCCTGATAACATCTGACCTACGAAGGAATCTGCGTCGATAGTCAAACTCCACGCGATCTCGCGAAGTTCATTCGTTTGCTCCTTCACGATTCACGATTTACTATTGCTGGTTATGCGTTTCACCCTGAAATCCGACTATCAGCCCTGTGGTGATCAGCCACAGGCAATTGACGCGCTGGTGCGCGGCTTGAATGACGGCTCTAAGGATCAGGTACTGCTCGGCATCACCGGCAGCGGCAAGACTTTCACTGTAGCGAGCGTAATTGAACGGACGCAGAGACCGACACTGGTGATCGCGCACAACAAAACGTTGGCCGCGCAGCTTTATCAGGAATTCAAATCGCTGTTTCCCGACAATGCCGCCGAATACTTCGTCTCCTACTACGACTACTATCAGCCCGAGGCTTACGTGCCCGCCTCAGACACCTACATTGAAAAGGACGCAATCGTTAATGAAGAAATCGATCGGTTGCGCATGTCGGCGACCCGCGCGCTCTTTGAACGGCGGGATGTGATCGTGGTCGCCAGTGTGTCTTGCATCTATGGTCTTGGCGATCCTGATGCGTACTATGGCATGTTGGTCTTTCTCGAGCCGGGCATGAAAATAGCGCGCGAAACTCTGCTTCAACGGCTGGTCGAGTTGCAGTACGAACGGAACGATATCGACTTTAAACGTGGTAGCTTTCGCGTGCGCGGCGATGTCGTGGAGGTTTATCCAAGTTATCAGGATGATGCGTATCGCGTCGAACTCTGGGGTGATGAGATTGATTCGATCTCGACAATCGATCCGTTGCTCGGCGAAGTCAAACAGAAACACACGGCGCGGCTACCGATATATCCGAAGTCGCATTACGTAATGCCGCGCGCGACGCTCAAGCGCGCGATCAAATCGATTCGGCAGGAGCTGGAGTGGTGGGAGCCAAAGCTGATCGAAGAAGGAAAACTTCTCGAGGCGCAGAGACTGCATCAACGCACGATGTTCGATCTCGAAATGCTGAAAGAGATGGGCTTCTGCCGCGGCATCGAAAATTATTCGCGCCATCTCACCGGCAAGCAGCCGGGCGAGCCGCCGCCCACGCTGCTCGATTATTTGCCGCGTGACACGCTGGTGGTCATCGATGAATCGCACCAGACGATTCCGCAAGTGCGCGGCATGTTCTTCGGCGATCAATCGCGTAAGCGCACGCTGGTTGAATACGGATTTCGCTTGCCGTCTGCTTTGGATAACAGGCCGCTAAATTTTGATGAATTTGAAGAGCGTGTCGCCCAAAGAATATACGTTTCAGCGACGCCCGGTCCATACGAGCTGACGAAATCGAGCGGTGAAGTTATCGAACAAATTATTCGCCCTACCGGCTTGATGGACCCGGAGGTCGAAGTGCGTCCCGTCAAAGGCCAGATCGATCACCTGCTGGGAGAATGCAGAGAGCGCGCCGCCCACAAGGAGCGCGTGCTGGTAACGACTCTGACGAAACGAATGGCCGAAGATTTGACTGAGTATTTCACCGAACTTGACGTGCGCGTGCGCTATCTGCACTCGGACATCGTGACGCTGGAACGAATC
>QHXG01000434.1 GCA_003222845.1 Acidobacteriota bacterium
CGTAGGACCTATGGTCACAAGCGGGGAGTTGGATCGGCTACGGCCCCTCAACTTCGGGTTGCGCACGCTACATGAGCCATTGCATGCCGACGCAGTCGAACGACAGATTCTCCGCTATGACGCGGAAGAAGCCGCTAAGGTCTCAAGACTAGTTCGCGCCAATGCCGGAACCAACGCGGTCGTTGACCAAATCGTTTCGGTTTACGGAGAAATCATCGCGGAAAATACGAAGCGGGATAAATTAAACGTGGATGAGGAGGCGCGGTGCTCCGCAGCATACCTGCGCTGGCTTGCGCCAACATTAAAAGACCAACAGGAGCATATACAGTCGCTGGTTGCCTGGGCAGTTGAACGGCACCGGGCGGTCGAGTCGTTGGCGACCCAGTTGGCTGAGAGGCATGAGAAAGTTCTGGCCTTGGTTGAACACGTCGCGGAACGGCAGAGCGCCGTCAATTCGCTGGCTAATGAGTTGGACGAGAGTCGAAATAAGGTTATGGCACTGACAACTCAAGTCGCGGCGCGTGAGGCTGAGCTTGGAGACATAAGAAACACGCTGGGCTGGCGATTTTTGAGTGCATACGGAAAAATCAAACATCGATATTTCTTGCCCATCTATCGGAAGCTTACCCTCAATGGAGCACCAAAAGAATGAGACATTGCAGAGATGGAGAAGTCAATCCAAATTGAGAGTGATGATTGTGGCCAAACTCTGCCGTTATGCTATGCTCCGCTCCTGACAATGGATCGGGCTGAGCTTTACTCGAAAGGAAATTCAGCAACGATGATAGAAGCGACCCTCAAGCAAGACGTGCAGACTGTGACGCCGGAGGGCGAGTGCGTTGAGAGGTTACCCGCAGGAGTCACTTTTCATGACGTAGTCACACATGTCGACGGGCGTGGCTCCGTGTTCGAGTTGTATGACCCGCGGTGGGGTTGGCACTCTGAGCCGCTCGTTTTTTCATATTGCTTCACGCTCCGCCCCGGAATGATTAAGGGGTGGGGGCTTCATAAGAAACATGATGACCGCTATTTCATACTGTTCGGTGAGCTGGAGACGGTGCTCTACGATGACCGATCAGACTCGCCGACGCACGGCCTGGTCGCGAAGGTGGTGATTTCAGAGTATCGCCGCCGGCTGATGAACATTCCGGCAGGTGTTTGGCACGCCAACCGCAACATCGGAGCTAAAGACGTTGTGGTCGTAAACTTCCCGACCATTCAGTACGACCACGCCAATCCTGATAAGTACCGCCTGCCTTTGGATAACGACTACATACCATACAAGTTCGACGATCTCCGGGGCTGGTAACATGTGCGATGTGCGCGGACGAAACTCTCAGGCCGAAATTCAGCATTCTGCTACCGACGTATAACCGTGCGGACGTCCTGCCCTTCGCCATTCGATCCGTTCTGAGCCAGACAATCGACGACTTCGAACTGCTGATCGCAGGAGATGGCTGCACCGACAAGACGGCCGACGTTGTCGAAGGCTTTGCGGACGAAAGGATTCGCTGGTTTGATCTCCCCAAGACGCCAAATTTCGGCTACGCGAATCGCAATGTCGCGCTGCGAGAGGCGAGGGGTGAACTCGTTGCTTACATGCAGCACGATGATTTATGGCTGCCTGACCATTTGGAAATTCTTGGCCGACGCCTCGAACAGCACGAGGTGGAGATCGTCTACAGTCTTCCCGTCTGGGTCATTCCGCGAGGATTGATTGCGCCACTCGTCTTTAACCTCAACCATCCTGAAATCCTGAACTCCTTTTTGGCGAGGGCACGCAATGGCATTCCTTCGGTGTGCGTCATCCATCGGCGGGAATGTTTCGACAAGTATGGTTACTGGAATGCGGACTTACCTTCATGCGCGGACTGGGACATGTGGGCCAGGATTATCGAGGGAGGAGAGCGAAAGAACTTCGCGTACGTGCCGGAACCGACCACCCTGCACTTCCGCGCTAACTGGCGTAATGAGACAAATCACGGGCCGCCACAGTTGGCCGTTTGGAAGACCTTGCACGACCTCCATGATTTCATGCCCGCCACTTTGAAGCTCGAGCTGCTGTCCGACATTACCGAGCAGGAAGCATGTTGGCTGAGAATCGAGGACGATTCTCAAAGCTGGTCGGCGGAGTTACGGGCCGCCGTGCAAACCTCTCTTGAACAACGCGTCTCCTTGAGCGATGAGAGGATCCTTAGCCTGCTCGGAAACGAAGCGCCGCAAGTCCCCTTGGATAAGCTGCTGGAGAATTACGTGTTTGATCATCTCTTGTCCCACAGAGTCGGAGAGCAGCAGCAACAAATAGACTCGCTTCTGGCTTTGGTAGCTGAACGGCAAAGAGTGGTCGATTCGTTGACAACAGAGTTGACTGATCAGCGTGACAAAGTTCTGGAGCTCGTTGAACACGTCACGGAACGACAGCGCGCAGTCGACTCACTAGAGATACAATTGACCGAGGAGCGTGAGAAAGTTCTCGCGCTAATCGATCATGTCGGAGAACGGCAAGGCGCGGTCGAGTCGTTGGCGACTCAGTTGGCGGAGAGGCACGAGAGAGTTCTCGAGTTGGTCGAACAGGTCGAAGAACGACAGAGAGCCGTCGATGCGCTGATAGCCGAGTTGGGCGAGAGCCATAAGAAACTGGCCACACTGACAGCCCAAGTCGCCGAGCGCGAGGCCGAGCTTAACGAGATCAGAAGCACCTTGGGCTGGCGTTTGTTGAGAGAGTACGGAAAAATCAAACATCGATATTTCCGGCCCTTCTACCGGCTCCTTAACCTAAATCGACGATCAAAAGATGAGCCGGCATAAAATCGTTACGATTGTGGGTACGCGCCCCGAGGTGATCAAGATGGCCCCGGTGGTTCTTGAGCTTCTGCGCCGGCAGTCGGTTTTCGATCACACCTTAGTAAACACGTCGCAGCATCGCGAAATGCTCGTTTCGGCTATGTCGTTGTTCGGAATGGAGCCCGATATCGATCTGAAGCTGATGGAGGAAAATCAAAGTCTGGCGTCTTTCGCTTCGCGTTCGCTATCATCTTTAACCAATCTGCTGGTGGAGCTAAAGCCGGATTTGATCTTGATTCAAGGTGATACCACGACCGTGATGACGGCGGCGCTGGCTGCTTTCTATCAGGATATTAGAGTTGGTCACGTCGAAGCGGGGCTGAGATCGTTCAATCGGAGACACCCCTTCCCGGAGGAAATTAACCGAAGTTTTGTAGGTCTTCTGGCTGACTTGCATTTTGCGCCAACCGAGCGCGCGCGGCAGAATCTCTTGCGAGACGGAGTGGCCGAGGACAGCATCTTCGTTACCGGCAACACGATTGTTGACGCATTGCAATCGATCCCTCCCGCAGAGACGTTCGACGATCAAAGTCTCGACCGCATTGATTACGATCGTATGCGCGTATTGCTTGTGACCGCTCATCGCCGAGAGAATCACGGAGCGCCCCTGCGCGCGATATGTCAAGCGCTGAAACAATTGGTCGACCAATTCGATGATATCGAAATGGTTTTTCCGGTCCATCTGAATCCGAATGTAAGAAGCTTAGTAAACGAAGAGCTTAGCGGCTTTCGCAGGATCCATCTGATCGAACCAACCTCATATCGCGATCTCCTTGGTTTAATGCGACGTTGCTATTTGATACTGACGGACTCTGGCGGCATTCAGGAAGAGTCAGTGTCCTTTCACAAGCCCGTGCTGGTGCTGCGCGAAGTTACCGAACGTCCAGAAGTCGTGGAAGTTGGCGCCGGTTTGGTTATCGGCGTGGACACTGAACGAATCGTTCAAGAAGTGTCGGCCCTCTTGAATGATGAAGAACAGTATCAAAGAATGTCTAGCGCCGAAAACCCTTTCGGAGACGGGCACGCGGCTGAACGG
>QHXG01000435.1:0-461 GCA_003222845.1 Acidobacteriota bacterium
CGTGCCCACGGCGGCAGAGCGCAACGGCGATTTCTCAAACTCCCGGGACACGAGCGGTAATTTGATTGTTGTGCGAGATGCCAATAACTGTCTGGGCAAAGGAACGGGCACGCCATTCACCGGCAATGTTATCCCTCAACAGTGCTGGTACGGTCAGGGTCAGCCTATCCTCAATCTCTACCCACTGCCTAACATCGCCGTCAGCAACAACGCTTTCAACTACACATCGCAAGTCTCAAGCTCGCTACCACGGGGCGAACAGATTCTGCGCATTGACTACAACATAGGCAACCGTGGGCACTTTAGCTGGCGCATGGACCACAACACAGACCAACAGATTTTCCCTTACGGTACGACCACAGCATCTTTCAACTTTCCCCTTGTCCCCGTCGCGCGCGGCAATGGCCCGGGTTGGACTTACGGTTTCAATCTGACCTACAACCTTAGCTCCACGATGATCA
>QHXG01000435.1:643-5685 GCA_003222845.1 Acidobacteriota bacterium
TATGCCGACATCAACTTCACGGGCTCTCCCTTCAACCAGCATTTCTCGGTTGATAATTTCATAGATAACTTGACCAAAGTAGCCGGCAATCACACGATCAAGACGGGCTTCTACTGGCAGCGGGCCCACAATAAACGCAGTTCCTTCTCTCCGGTTCAAAGTAACATCGAGTTCAATTTCGGGACTGCGGATGCCGGCAACCCGCTCAACACCGGCTACCCGTTCGCTAATGCCCTGGTTGGCAATTACTTCCAGTACCAGCAGGCCAGCGCCGAGCTTCAAAACGATTTCATTTACAACAACGTGGAAGGCTATGTACAGGACACCTGGAAAATCACTCCGCGCCTAACGCTCGATTATGGCCTGCGCCTTTCTTACTATCAGCCGATGTACGACAAGGAAGGACAATTTGCTAATTTCGATCCGAGCCTGTTCGATGCATCCAAGGCTGTCAGGCTCTATCTGCCTGTCTGCATTAACGGCGCTTCAACGTGCGCGAGTGGCACGAACCGGCGCGCTGTGGACCCGCTTGTGCGCGCCCAGACTGGCTTCGTGGCGACCGCAGCCAACACACTCCCGACGCAATTCATCGGGACGATGGTTTCAAACTCGGGCAGTCTAACTAACGGTATGGCCCTGGCGAGCCAGGGCGCTCCGCGCGGCGGGATCAGAGGCAACGGTCTTTTACTGGGCTGTGGTGCGCGGTGGTTTCGGCGTCGCTTATGACAGAATCAATAGCGACGTGACCATCCAGACAATCACGAATCCGCCCAACACTTTCACTCCCAGCTTGTTCTTCGGTAGGTTGACTGATATTTCTGGACTGAGCGGGGCCGGCGGCGCCTTGCCTCCTTTAGCTATCTTCGGCGCTGATAAGAATGGCAACATCCCGACCGTCTATAGCTATAGCCTGGGTGTGCAACACAATCTGGGTTGGGGCGCGGTTGTGGATGTGTCTTACGTTGGAAACCTGGCAAGACATTTGGTTCGCATCATGAACTTGAATGCCATTCCCTATGGCGCGACCTTTAGTCGCCCGGCCCAAGACCCAACGCTTTACGCTGGTGGCGTCGTGCCGGGTGTTCAGCCCAGTCTGCCTGCGGCCTACAGCCAGGCTGGAGTCAACTTCACAGGCGTGAATGCTCTGCCCAACGATTTCCTGCGACCCTATCAGGGTTATGGCGATATACAGTTTCAATCGTTCGATGCCAACAGCAGTTATAATGGGCTGCAAGTGAACGTGACTCGCCGCTTCACTAATAATTTTACCTTTGGAGCCGCTTACACCTTCTCGAAGACCTTGACCACCGCCAACGCCGTGAACGAATACACGCACCCCTACAACAGCCGTGGTTACGATTACGCTCTGGCAAATTTTGACCGCACCCACGTGCTGGTCATCAACTACGTTTACAACTTGCCGAAAGCCAGCCGCCATCTCGGCAATAATTTGTTGACCCGCGGTGTCTTAGACAACTGGCAGGTTTCGGGTGTGACGCAGGCCGTTTCAGGCACACCATTTGAACTCAGTCTCAGCGGACTCGGTAGTCAGGGGAAGACTCTCTTCGGAACTCCCACAACGAACGGAACTGGCACTCTCGCCGGACTCCAACCGCGATTCGTTATCGTAGGCGATCCTCGCCAGAAGACAAACGGTCTCCAGATTAATCCGAACGCTTTCGCCGTGCCGGGTATCGGCGACACGCGGGCCCAATCCCGCTTCTATTTGCGAAACCCCGGTTGGATCAATCACGATGTTTCCGTCTTCAAGAACTTTCCGTTTAGCGGTGAACCCTCGCGTTACCTGCAACTGCGCTTTGAGTTCTTCAATCTTTTCAATCACACACAGTTTACAGGCATCCAGACGGGCAGTGTGACGATTACGCCCGGCTCGCCCACACCGGTCTTCAATGTGCGACCCGCAGGTAACACTTCTGTGCTGGGCACGTTCTTCGGTGAATACAACGCCACACGCGATCCGCGCATTGTTCAACTGGCAGTGAAGATGTACTTCTAGATGGCCGTATGATTCATCGGAAGGTGGGCGTGGCCGCAGGTCTCATCGGCATCTACTACGGCGAGACGAAGGGCGGTCCTGGATGCGGCGGACGGCACTCGAAGCCGATCCGATCTCTGCCACCTGCTCTGCAGATTAAGACCTAGCCTCACCCGTGCAACTCGGATAAAATCCCCCGGACGATTTCGAATTGCGAATTACGGGTTGCGGATTCTGCGAGCCCGCCCTTCGAAATCCGGATTCGAAGTTGGAGTCCAAGAGCTCGAATTGCAATTCGCAATCCGCAATTCGACATTTCTCAGATGAACTCGCGTCTGGCTCCAGGCACAAAGCTAGGTCGTTACGAAATCCGCTCGCATATCGGCGCGGGCGGAATGGGCGAGGTGTATCTGGCCGAAGACACACAGCTTCATCGCCGCGTCGCGCTGAAGATTTTGCCCGCCGAATTCTCTGAAGACAGCCAACACGCCGCGCGCTTCCTGCGCGAAGCTCAGGCTGCTTCCGCGCTCAATCACCCCAACATCTGCACGATTCACGAAATCAACGATGACGGTGTGCTGTATATTGCGATGGAGTACGTCGAAGGCGAAACGCTCTCTGAGAGAATCAAAGACGACGGTTTGGATTTAGCAGAGACGCTCGACATCGCCATGCAGATCGCCGATGCCCTGGCTGAAGCGCACGCGCACGGCATCGTTCATCGCGACGTCAAGTCCGCTAACATCATCGTCAACCGGCGCGGTCAAGTGAAGATTCTGGACTTCGGATTGGCGAAGAAGATCTCAACCAAGGGCGAAGCCGCGACGCAGCAGTTGCTAAGCCAGGCGGGAATGATTCTCGGCACGGTCGCGTATATGTCGCCGGAGCAGGCGCGTGGGCTGGCAGTGGATGCGGGCACGGACGTCTGGAGTTTCGGAGTTATCCTGTACGAGATGCTCACCGGTATGAAGCCGTTCAGCGCAGCGACGACGGCTGATCTGCTGGCGGCAATCCTCAGAAGTGAGCCCGAGGATTTATACAAGTTCAATCAAGACGTTCCCGCCGAGCTCGAACGCATTGTTTTGAAGACGCTCAGAAAGGCGCGGGACCAGCGTTACCAGAGCGCCAAAGATTTGTTCGCCGATCTTAAGCAACTAAAAAAGGATTTAGATCTCGCCGCGGCTCGCAAAATATCGGAACCCACTTCGGAAGAGTTTGAAGCTCGGATTTCGCGAAGAATGCCGGTACCGTCTGCGATAGCGGGCGGGCCAACAGCGGAACAGAACCGACCTGATACCGCGGGCAGTGGTGACCCGCGCAGCAGGAATATCACGTCTGAAAGCTGGGCTCCGAGGTCCATCGCCGAAGCGACGAACTCCATTGCCGTGCTGCCGTTTACGAACATGAGCGCGGACCCGGAGAACGAATACTTCTGCGACGGCCTGGCTGAAGAACTGCTTAATGCCCTGGCAAAGATCGAAGACTTGAAGGTGGCCGCGCGCACTTCAGCTTTTTCGTTCAAAGGTAAAAATGCGAACGTCAGTGACATCGGAACCACCTTGGGCGTGAGAACAGTCTTAGAGGGCAGCGTCCGTAAGTCAGGCAATCGCCTGCGAATCACAGTGCAACTGATTAGCGCCGCGGATGGCTATCATTTGTGGTCTGAGCGTTATGACCGCGAGATGAAAGATATCTTCGACGTGCAGGACGAAATCACTTTGGCGGTGGTCGATGCGCTGAAGGTAAAACTGCTGGGCGAAGAAAAAGCGGTGGTGCTGCGACGTCACATCGAAAACCCGGAAGCTTACGAGTTATACCTGAAAGGCCGTTACTATAACAACAAACACACTATCGAAGATTGGTTGAAGGGCATTGAGTATTTTGAGAAAGCGATTGAGATTGAACCGGAATATGCTCCCGCCTACGCCCAGATAGGTCTGTCTTACCTCACTCTTTCTTTCTTCGGTTTATTTTCTCCTCACGAGACATTGCCCAAGGGAAAGGCTGTAGTAACCCGTGCGCTGGAGATCGACGATCGGCTGGCCGAAGGTCACGCAGCCCTCGCGAACATTCTTTTCTATTACGAATGGGATTGGGCCGGGGCCGAACGAGAATTCAAACAAGCCGTAAAACTTAATCCGAATGATGCAAACACTCGCTGGCGGCTTGGCTTATTTTTGGTTTCGCGGGAGCGTTTCGATAAGGCTATTAAACAAGGTGAACGAGCGATTGCGTTGGATCCGCTTTCGCTCCCCACCAATCTTTACGCGGGATTTATTTATTTGCTGGCCGACCAACTTGATGGCGCGCTCAAGCAAGTTGCGCGGATGATTGAGCTAGAGCCGAATTTTCACGGGGCGTACTGGCTAGAGGGCGCTGTCTATATGGCGCAAGAGAAATATGAAGCGGCCGTCGAAGTGTTAGAAAAGTCAATGGCTTTGGGCGGCACGCCACTTGTCAAATCATATCTCGGCTGTGCTTACGGGCGCTGGGGAAAACGCGAGGAGGCTTTAGGCGTGCTGAATGAATTGCTCGAAACCAGGAAGAGGCACTATACGAATGCCTTCAGCATCGCCCGCGTTTATAACGGCCTCGGAGAGATTGATTCCGCATGTGAATGGCTGGAAAAGACCGTTGAAGAGCGAAACGGGGAAATAGTTTTTCTCAACGTCGGAACAAAAGCTGGCACGCGAAAGATGTGGCGAAAGACTCTACGCGCGGACCCTCGCTATCGAGATATTCTGCGGAGCATCGGCTTGCCGACGAGTGAGATTGCCCAAAGCAAAGCGACTGATGAAGCGAGTGAAGCGCCGACGGCGATAGTTTCTCCCAACCCAGCCGACGCGAAGATGCCTGAATGAGTTTGACAGCAGGTGCCAGACTCGGCCGTTACGAAATCCGCTCAAAGATTGGCGCTGGCGGAATGGGTGAAGTGTATTACTTCATTCGTCTGCTTCGCGGACTGCGGTTCTCCTCACCCGCCGGCTCCCAGCAATGAATTGCTGGGCTATTCTCATAGCGTCCCCTTCGCGGACCGGTTGAGCTT
>QHXG01000436.1 GCA_003222845.1 Acidobacteriota bacterium
TGGCAAAAGTGCCGGACGCGGATTTAGCGGATCGCAGTCGATTGTTACGGCCTGGGAACTCAACAGACAAGCAAGCTCAACGATGAAATTCTAACTGCAGTTTTCTGACAGCAACGAGTGAAAAAAGGAATTCACCGCCGAGACGCAGAGCACGCGGAGTTTACGCAGAGAGTTAGAGGCCACGCAACCTCTCTGCGCTGTCTCTGCGCCCGGGTGCGATTAGAAGTCAGACCTACGCTACGGCGGCCATCAATCAGCGTCGTGTCAGAACCGCGAGCGGTAGCGACCGGATCCTACGCGCAACTCAGCAAGAAGCTTCATTTCGCAAGCTACTGTGTAATCCGGTCGCTACCGCTCGCGGTTCTGACACGACTCGCAGTGACTCTCACTTTTAATTACACCCGCACCCTCTGCGTCTCTGCGGTGATGCTATTCATTTCATCCCTCGCGACCGCTCAAGTCTCTCGCGAACAATGGGGCGCGCCTGACATCAAGGTCGCTCACGCAAATGGAAAATGGATCATCGCTGGAAAAAAGAACACGGTCACGATCGACGAATCGGACCTCGCCATGAAAGTTCAGGCTGGCGCCGCTGTCTGGCAAATGGTTCCCTCTTCGGCAAACGATTTGTTGATTAGATCCAGAGGAACTGATTCGAGTCTTCGTCTCGCCGACGCGGCCAGGAAAACCATCACGCTCTACGACACGGGATTCAAAACCGGTGTGAAGATCGTCTTGAGCGGATGGCGAAACGCCGATCTCACTCTGGTTCTGACCGCCGTTCTCGAGGGCAAAGACGAAGACCTTGTGTTCGACGCCGTCGCTCAGGAAAGCGAAGCGCATGTTCGACAATTGGATTGGCCGACGGCGCTGGACGCGCACGACGTGGATTACACGCTCCTCAGCAACGGCCGAGGTACTTTGCTCCCACGTAATTGGCCGAAAGAATACTCTCCAATTCGTTCAATTACTCCGGAAGGAAAGATCGCGGGCACTGATCACAGCCTGTTGCAAAGCCATGTAATCGAATCGTGGTCGATGTCGTGGTGGGGTTTTCAAAAGGGCAAGTCGGCGATGATGATCATAGTCGAGACGCCTGACGACGCGGCTTATCAATTCAAACATCCTGCCGGCGGGCCCACGGTGATCGGGCCGCGTTGGCTGGCGCAGCTCGGACGTTTCAACTATCCGCGCTCTGGCCGGATGGTTTTCTTCGCGAATGGAGATTACGTCGATATGGCCAAGCGCTATCGGCGTTACGTGATGGACACCGGGTTGTTCGTTTCGCTCAAAGAGAAGATTGCCCGCACGCCAGCCGTCAACGATTTACTCGGAACCGCGCAAACGCGACTGAGCATTTTGCGAAACATGAGTCCCGACAGCGATCGGTACGACACCAAAGACCTTTCGAAGAACTATAGCTTGACCACCTTTGATGAACGAGCAAAACAACTGCGCGACTTGAAGTCGCGCGGATTCGATCGGGTTCTGGTCTTCATTTCCGGTTGGCCGCATCTCGGTTACGACCGGCAGCATCCTGATTCGCTCCCGCCGCCGGAAAAGGCTGGCGGCTGGGAAGGATTCAAACGACTCGTCGATACCGCTCGCGAACTTGGCTACAGGTACATTCTTCACGATCAATACCGCGACTACTATCTCGACGCTCCTTCTTATGATCCGCAGTTCGCGGTGCGCGAACAAGATTCGAAGCTTCCGCCGCAGGCTTTTCCTGGCAGCCGTTTCGGTGATTCGAAAGACGGCGACATTCCGATGATGCGGCATTGGGACGGCGGCAAGCAGGCTTATCTGAATAATCGTTTCTGGCTCGGGCATCTACTGAAAAATTATCAGCTCTTCTTCGATCATGGCATCACGCCGCAGGGAATATATCTCGATGTGATTGGATATGTTCCGCCCGATGAAGATTTCAATCCCGAACATCCGACCACGCGCACCGAAGCGATGGCCGGGCGCGCGGCAACTATGAATTGGTCGCGGCACAATCTGGGAATCGTCGCTACGGAAGCCGGCGCCGATTGGGTCATTCCCTACGTCGATGTGATCAATCAATCGGGCGGGGGCAGTAAAGCCGTCCTGGTGCCGCTTTACAATCTGGTTTATCACGACGCAGTCATCGTTTCGTATGGCGCGCGCGATCAGCAGACTCTTTTGCGCGGCATCTTGAACGGCGGCGTTCCGGAGCTACCGATCACGCCCACCGACGAGAAGACGCTTTCGCTGATGCGGCAAATGATGGCGCTCCATAAGCGAGTCGGTCTGAGTGAAATGATTAAGCACGAATTTCTGGACGCTAATTACCGGAAAGAGCGTACGACCTTTGCCGATGGAACGACCGTGACAGTTGATTGGAATACTAATGGGTTTGAGATCACCCCGGCGTTGTAATTAGACCGTGTAGCAGTAGGCTACCTACGCTCAGGGAGCGGTAAGAAAAAGTATTTCTCTGTGCAAACTCTGTGGTTCTCTGTGTCTCTGTGGTGAAATTGGCAAAGAAAATTGGTTACCACAGAGGCACAGAGGTCCCACAGAGAACCACAGAGACAGACTCCTTGAATCGGGCAGTAGCCGGAGTCTAAACAACTGGAGGGATAGAATGAAAAGATATCGTTACAGAATCGCGGCCTTAATAACTATGCTCAGTCTTACTCATTCAATAATCGCGTCGCCAATCATCTCGGCCCGAATTGAATCGGCTCCTGCAAATACCGATTGGTCCAAGGCTGTAGTTGATTCGACCATCAAACGTTTTCCAACTGCCGATTCTCTGAAAGGTTGGGGTTACGCTAAAGCGCTTTACCTGTATGGTGTCTACCTCGTTTATCTCAGAACGAAGGATAAGCGCTATCTGGATCATATCCAGTCTTGGATCGATCTGCATATCGACGACCAAGGCAAGATCAATCGCCCCATCAACGCCCTGGATTTCATGATGCCGGGAAATCTTCTGCTGATTCTCTACCAAGAAACGAAGCAGGAGAAATACAAGCTCGCGGCGGAAAGTATTCGCAAAGTCTTCGACACTTACCCGCGCACGAAGGACGGCGCGTTCTGGCATGCGAACACGCAAAGTCGCCAGTGGCAACTCTGGGCCGACGGTGTTTTTATGTCGCTGCCATTCCTCGCGCGCTATGGCCAGATGTTTGGGGACAGCAGGTACGCAAACGACGAGGCGACAAAGCAGATGCTGATTTATTACCAGCACCTCAACGATCCGGCCACGGGGTTGCTTTGGCACGCCTACGACGAAAGCGGCGCGCAATCGTGGGCCAATCCTGAAACCCATCAATCGGGGTATCACTGGGCTCGCGCGATCGGTTGGTATGGTATGACGCTAATTGAGCTGCTCGAGATTCTGCCCAGGAATCATCCGCAGAGAAGTGCTTTGGTCGAGATCGCGCAGCAACTGGCGAAAGCTTTTGAGAGATACCAGGATCCGGTAACCGGACTCTGGTATCAAGTAGTCGACAAAGGCCGTATCGAAGGCAACTGGCTCGAAACGTCCAGCTCCAGCATGTACAGCTACATGATGTGGATGGGAGTCAAGCGTGGGTATCTGCCGAAGCATTACGAGTCTGTGGCGCAGAAGGGTTACCACGGCGTGCTCACGAAGCTTTCGATTGGCGCCGACGGCCTGACCAATCTCAGAGACATCTGCGAAGGAACCAACGTCAGCGATCTTGCTTATTACTTTGCGCGCAAGCGTAATGAGAATGACTTTCACGGTCTCGGCGCTTTCCTGATTATGAACGAACAGATAGGCGCTGCGAGTGTGGGTTACAAACCAAAGCCTTTAAGCTGGAAAGCGAATTAATTTGGAGTGCGCCGGCGAAGCGTGTCAGAACCGCGAGCGGTAGCGACCGGCCCCACTGCGTGCTTTCCAAGTCGCCGCTATGATCCGGTCGCTACCGCTCGCGGTTCTGACACGCTTCGCCGGTGGCGACGGCGCTTTGGGATCTCGAAAGAGAGAACCTCGGCCTAAT
>QHXG01000437.1 GCA_003222845.1 Acidobacteriota bacterium
GCTTGAATCATGCGATGGTCTGCACGGGCTTTCCGTATGATTTGGCGGGACGCGTCGAGGCCACGCGACTGATGGCGGATTTTGTGGTTAACGGACAGGCAGTGCGACGCGACGGTTCAGCGGCGCTCGACCTTGCTTACGTGGCCTGCGGCCGTTTCGAAGGTTTCTGGGAGATCGGACTCAGGCCATGGGACGTGGCGGCTGGAGTGTTAATGGTCGAAGAAGCGGGCGGACGAGTTACCAACTTCAAAGGCGAAACTTTCGACATCTATCATCCGCCAATCCTCGCGAGCAATGGATTGGTGCACGAGCAAATGCTCGCTACGTTGGCTGGCTAGTCTTTATCGATTCTCTCTGAAAATTTTCGATAGGTCTGCTTCGCGGTCCCGGTCGTTACTGTCAATTCCTTACCGTCTTCTGAAAGGCGCCACTCTTCCCTGATTTCATCGGACTCGATTACCAGCGTGTCGCCGTGCCAAGCGGCTACGGATTTAACTTTTTGCGAGACCGGCTCTTTCGCCCTCGACTTGTTGCTTGATTCGACCCAGTTTGTTTCTTCGGTGAAGTGCGTCTCGCCGTCGATGTAATAAAGCGATTGCCGGACATCCGTGACTCCCATCGCAAAGCTTTTTCGCGTCACCTCCAACTTTGCGCCTCGATGCGATACGACCAACATCTTGCTGGCGTCTCTGGATTGAAGAATTCTCCAGGTGCCGGTGAAGTTGGGTTTATCCAGAGGCCGGCCACCGGCTGCGGCGCCAAACGCCAGCAGAGTTAATACCAAAGAGAGTTCGCGCACTTTCATCGAGGCTTCATTCCAAGTTAAGGACTCGCTTGCTTGGGAAAATAGCCGGCTGCTTACTCTCTGAATGGAGAGAAGAGTCCATCAAAGCGCCGAGCGAACTATTTCCGCGAGTCTTTCTGTTTCGCGGCGCGCGCAGTCGCGAGTCTCTTCGTCTTCGCGCTGCTCGATGATAAAAAGCGGATGATAGATAACTTCGACGCCGCGCCTCAACCGCGGGAAACGAAGCGTGTTGGGCCAGACGCGATGACCGCCGCGAATCGTTACCGGCAGAATCGGCACCCCGGCTTCCAGAGCCATGCGCACGGCGCCCGCTTTGAACTTCTTCATCGAACCATCCGGATTGCCGCGGCCACCTTCCGGGAAAATGACGACCGCGCCGCCTTCGCTCACCCACTGTATCGAACGGCGGATCGGCGCCGGATCGCTCCCTTCCAATTGCAGCGGCCACGCGCCAAACATACGCAGCAACGGTCCAACTATTGGCCAGCGAAAAGCTGCATCCCAAGCCAGAAACCTGACGGGACGTCTGATCGAATAAGAATTCCAAAACGGATCGAGGTAGGTCTGATGATTCGAGGCGATAATGAGACCGCCGCTCAGCGGAATATATTCCAGGTGGTAGCAACGCACGCCCCAGAGTAGCCGGCTAAGCACGCCCACAACTGGCCGGCAAAGGTCGAGCGCCCACTGCGGCAGCATCCGCGGATAAGGACGCGATCCATTGCGCCTCGGCTTTTCTTCGATGCTGGTGCTGGTTTGAACCAAGACTCGTTGCTGTCCGGGATAATCAGAAAAAGAACAAAGCTAGCCTTTGCGAATCAACTCGACTCCCATGAATCGGGCAGCTCAAATTGATTCAAACGATCGTGATTCCACCGCTCACATTTGGAACATTCAAAGCCACGGTACTCAATTGCTTCATCTTTCGTCAAACCGATTTGATTCTTGGCGCCGCAATCGGAGCAGGCGCAACGCCGTTCGATTTCAATCAGCAGCGGTGTACGCGGAAAATGGAATCTTCGTAGCATAAACTCTGCTAAGCCCTCACCGATCCTTTCCCAAAGGGAGAGGGAGCACCAACAAACTTCAAGTCTATGCTACTTCTCAGAGTGGCCATTCACACCCGACGAATTCGAGATGCAGACGCGGAATGCCGTCAGCCGCAACGCGGCGTGCCCGCACGACCGCCAACACAGAAGCGCCGTACTGCTCGCTGCTCAGCTTGACAAAACGACCTGGCGAAACATCAAGACTGGTAAATATGGCGGCGCCAAATTGACTGATATTCTCGGTGACACTCTTTTCTTTAAGGGAAAGCTCGCCTTTCTCATCGAACACTTCGATCAATACTTCGATCGGAATGGAGTGGCGAGTCTCCTTGCGCTTGTCGGGGATCGTACCTCCAGAGAGACGCTCGCTGGATTCTTCTGTTACGGCCCAAAGGTTGGCTCCAGCACTCGTCTTTGCTATGTCGTAACGCTGCGACGGATCGACCGCAAAACTTTTAGGCGGTCGCTTGCCCACAAACGCCACCCCTATTTCTACCACCGCGCCTGATTCTTTATTCGCATTGAGAAACCTGACATTGCGCACCAGTGACCACACGCGATACTGATCTTCGACATGATCGAAGTACCGCAATTGGCGGGGCATTGCCAGCGTGAGTAACAGCAGGCGGCCAACTTCGATGGGTCGCTTGAGTCTCAGCCGCGCGCCGAGGGGAGTAACATCCACGAGGCGGGACATCTCGGTCCACTCGTGATCGACGCTGTCACGACCGTTTACGCGAACCGGAAGCTGTAGCCCAATTCGCTCGCGCAGTCGCCGCGATTTTTCCCCGCTATCTTTCGTCATCTTGTCAGAACCGCCTGCGGTAGCGGGCGGTTGATCCTTAATTTTGAGAGCCGACAATATCCTAGATCAACCGCCTGCTACCGCAGGGCGGTTCTGACCCGTAAAAACTCGTCGAACGCCTGATTTTGTTGGTTTTTTCCATACGTTTCCTCTTTGCCGAAGGCCACATTTCGAGGTACAATGACTTCGCATTTTTAACCGCATGAATCACGGCTATCCCGAACCTCGAACTCACCAGAATAATTCGAAAGTTCGTGCCAGAAAAAATCACGCAGCCATTTCTTTTTGCTGCGATTGCCCCGGGTGCCGCGCGGATTTTATCGGAAAGGCTTGATTAATGGAAACGCTTGAACGACAGCATATAAACATTGAAGACGAGATGCGGCGGTCCTATCTGGACTATGCCATGTCGGTGATCATCGGCCGCGCGTTGCCCGACGTGCGCGACGGATTGAAGCCGGTGCATCGACGCGTGCTCTGGGCGATGAACGAACTCGGCAATACATATAACAAGGCTTACAAAAAGAGCGCGCGGGTGGTTGGCGATGTCATCGGTAAGTACCATCCGCACGGCGACACTGCTGTTTACGACACCATTGTCCGCATGGCGCAGGATTTTTCGATGCGCTACACGCTCATTGACGGCCAGGGAAACTTTGGGTCTGTCGACGGCGATAATCCCGCGGCCATGCGTTACACGGAAGTGCGCATGTCGCGCATAACCAATGAAGTGCTCGCCGATATTGAAAAAGAAACCGTTGATTTTCAATCAAATTATGATGAATCGCTCAGCGAGCCGACTGTGCTGCCCACGCGAATCCCTAATCTCCTGCTCAACGGTTCCGAAGGAATCGCGGTCGGCATGTCGACGAAGATCGCGCCGCATAATCTCACCGAAATCGTCGACGCCACGATCGCGGTCCTGCGCGATCCGGAGATCGACACTGAAGACTTGCTCAAGATCGTAAAGGGGCCGGACTTTCCCACGCGCGGCTTTATTTGTGGCCGCGAAGAAATTAAAGAATCTTATCGCACCGGTCGAGGCATTCTCCAGATGCGCGCCAGGGCTTCAATTGATCGCATCGGTCGCGGGTCACATGAACGAGACGCTGTGATCGTCTCCGAACTTCCATACCAGGTTAACAAGGCGAAACTGATTGAGCGCATCGCCGAGCTGGCGAATGAAAAGAAGCTCGAAGGCATCGCCGAAGTTCGCGACGAGTCAGATCGCCAGGGCATGCGGATCGTGGTCGAGTTAAAGCGCGACGCGGTGCCGCAGGTAGTCCTTAACAAACTGTTCAAGCTCACGCCCATGCAATCCTCGTTCGGGGTAATCAATCTGGCCATCGTTAACGGCCAGCCGCGCGTGCTGAAGCTGAAAGAGATTCTGGAATACTTCATCGACTTTCG
>QHXG01000438.1:0-4643 GCA_003222845.1 Acidobacteriota bacterium
ATGAGGCAACCAATAAAAAGAAGACTGCCAGGCAGGTAAGGGGAAAGCGGCTCATCGAATCCTCAAGAGGGTCTAAAGCTAAACTGCGATGACTTCGAGTTCCGGATCGACTTCCTGCTTTAACATTCCCTCGATGGCCATTAACGTGCCGCTAAGCGAGCTGGGACAACTGCCGCACGCGCCCTGATAGCGAATCTTGAGAGTGTGATCCTGCAGATCGAGAATTTCGAGATAACCACCATCCCCCATGAGATAAGGCCGGACTTTTTCGTCGAGAATTTCGTTAATGCGCAGGAGTCGCGGATCGTCGCTGGTCACCGCGGCGACTGCACCGCCTACGGCTGATACTCCGTTCGGTGACGAAGCTGAGTCAGCGGCGCGGATTGGCGCCGCCAGCGCCGGCAGAAGCTCGTCCCAATCGGCAACGTCTTCTTTCTCGACCGTGATCATGTTGTCCATGTAAAAGACCGAGACGACGTTGCCAACGTCGAACAATGATTTCGAGAGCGGGTCGCCTTGCGCCTGATCGGCGGAAGCAAACTGTCGCGCCACGCCGTTCGAAACCGACTCGCGCAGAATGAATTTCACTGCGTTTGGATTTGGAGTTTCCTGAATGTCGCTGATCTTTGGCATTGCTTTTTTGCGCTGACTCGGTTCCCAATGGACTGAGCCAGCGATGGTTTCTCATTAAGACTTCGCTGGCATTATAAACCGTTGACGTTCGTATTTGCTAATTAGCGATTGCACTAATGGCGGTCATTGAGAATCAACCAGCGTTCAACCGCGGAGGAAAGTGATGTTTTCTGCAGCGGGTCGAGGAAGAAAATGATTCTCGCCGTTCCTCGGCGAAACTGCTGCTTCGCTCGCATTTACATCGACTGCGAAAACTCTTGCAGCAAAGACCTACTAGGCATATACTCGCGAGTCTCACTTGCCCCCTTCCTCAGAAGGTGAGCCAAAGTGAGACGAGGCGGGCGATTGCGAGGGTCGTCCCGCCTCTCTTCTTGTTGGGTCGGAACCACCTGCGGTAGCGGGTGGTTGGTCTTTGATTGTCGGGCGCAACTTAAGAGCAAGATTAACCGCCCGCAACCTCCGCGGCGCGGTGCCATCTTTTAAACGTAATCAGGCCGGCGTGCGCATGCATATCCTCACGATCGCCTGGCCGAAGGAAGCCTCGGGAACGCCCTCTCCCATTGGGAGAGGGTTGGGGTGAGGGTCTAGCGAACGGACCTCGGTTCTCTATTTCTTTTTCTTCTACGCTTCGCGCCCTCTCTCTTGCCCTCTCCCAAAGGTAGAGGGAATCACCAACCCAAATGTTGACCGGAAAACCCGCAGGGAATATCTTCTCTGACAGCAGTAACATCAATTTCCCGTGATAGTCAGCAATTAGGTGATGGCGGCTCCAACACACACAGTTACAGAAATGCTTGCGGAGTGGAGCGACAGCGGCGACCGCGAGGCGCTCGATAAACTAATCCCGATTGTTTGCGAGGAGCTGCGCCGCCAGGCAGCGCGTTACCTGCAACGGGAGCGTCCCGGCCACACGCTTCAGACAACCGCCCTAGTCCACGAGGCCTACGTTCGATTAATTGATCAGGCAGGCGTTCGCTGGCAAAACCGCGCCCACTTCTTCGGCATCGCCGCCGAAATGATGCGCCGCATCCTGGTCGATCATGCCCGGAAGCGCCGCGCGACAAAGAGAGGTGGAGACGCTCTTAAACTAACTTTGAATGAAGCATTGAACGCCTCGGGCGAACGAAACCTCGACCTTATCGCAGTAGACGAGGCACTGACGAAGTTAGCAGCCGTGGATCAGCAGCAGGCGTGGGTTGTGGAGTTACGTTTCTTCGGCGGTCTCAACGTGGAAGAGACGGCGGAGGTATTGAGCATCTCGGCGAGAACAGTAAAGCGCGACTGGAGTGTAGCGAAGGCTTGGATTCGACGTGAGCTGCGCGCCGCTTAAGTCTGTAGCATAGACTTCAGGAGGCTCTGAACAAGTATTGAAAACTTGCGTTGAGCCCGCGAAGCGCGGCGACAGCGTAAAGCCTGAGGTGGAGTGAAGTGCAACCACAGGATCGTCGGAGTAAGAAGAGAAGAGCCCGCGAAGGAGCCTGTCGGAAAAAAGCATTTCTCTGTGCAAACTCTGTTGTTCTCGGTGTCTGTGGTGAAATTGCTAGAGAAAACGCTCACCACGGAGGCACAGAGATCGCACAGAGGACCACAGAGACGAATTCTCCGACAGACTCCGAAGCGGGCGGCAGCCGTTTCGTCGAACGAATCACCGGGGGTTTTAGGAGCTATCGCGCGCTCCGCGCGCTCGGTTTCTTCCGGTTTGTAAACCTGGGGTTTCGCTTCGCTCCACCCCAGGCTTTATGGTTCCACCGCTCCGCGGGCTTGGCGTAGGTCCGTATGGACTTGTTCAGAGGTTCCTTCAGTCAGGGATCGCGCGTCAGCGAAAATCACAGACTAAAGTCTATGCTACTACCACCGAAGAGTACCTAATGATCAATCGGCAGCAATCCTGGCAGCGAGTGACGAAGCTATTCGACGAGGCGCTGGAACACGCCCCTGAAGATCGCTCGGCATTTCTCGAATCCGCGTGTGCGGGCGACCCTGATTTACTGCGCGAGGTGGAGTCTCTCTTGGCTGAACACGAATCAGAAGTCAGCTTTCTCGAATCGCCGGCAGTCGAAGCCGTCGCGGATCAATTAGCCGGAGATGCGGAACACTTACTCATCGGCAAGCAGTTTGGGAACTACCGAATCGAGGCGTTGCTGGGTCGCGGTGGAATGGGGGAGATTTATCTAGCCCAGGACAAGTTAGGTCGAAAGGTAGCACTCAAACTGCTCACGCAGCGGTTACCCGGCGATGAATCAGGCATCCCCCGGTTCCAGCAAGAGGCGCGCACCCTCCTCGCATTAAATCATCCTCACATTGTAACGATTTACGACATCGGGCAGGTTGAAGGCGTTTACTACATTGCGAGCGAGTTGGTTGAAGGCGAAACCCTTCGACAGCGGCTCGACCAGGATGACATGGCTCTTCAGGATCTGCTGGAGATCGCTATTCAGGTTGCCACGGCACTCGCCGCAGCCCACGAGAAAGGCATCGTACACCGTGACATCAAGCCGGAGAATATCATGATCCGGCGCGATGGATTCGTGAAGGTGCTCGACTTTGGCATTGCCAAGCTCACTGAAAAATATTCAACCGCCGAATCCGAAGCACCAACTCTCAAACAAGTCCACACTGCCGAAGGGATGGTCATAGGTACTGCGCCATACATGTCGCCAGAGCAGGCGCGCGGCTTGAAAGTAGATGCGCGCACGGACATCTGGAGCCTGGGCGTGGTGATGTACGAAGTCGTCGCCGGCCGCAAGCCGTTTTCGGGTGACACTGTAGCTGATGTGATGAACTCAGTGATCGAGAAAGCGCCGGCGCCCCTTCTGCGCTATGCCTCCGAGGTGCCGGAGGCGCTCGAATGGATAGTCTCGCGGGCCCTGCGTAAACAGAAGGACGCCAGATATCAAACCGCGAACGAGTTGCTGTTCGATCTCAAGGAGCTAAAGAAGAAGATCGAATTCGCAAAGCTGACCGGTGAAGTCACCAGTCCGGCCGTGATGCCGGCGCGCGTGCCGGCGTCCGATGCCCAAACAGATATGCTGCCCGCGGCATCGACCTACCCCTCCAGCGCTGAGTTCATCGTCACTGAAATCAAACGACATAGACTCGCATTCACAGTTTGCCTTCTCGTGCTTGTGGCGGGAATTGTTGGCGTCGGTATTTACCTCAAGGCCGGAAAGACAGAGGTTGCGATTGAATCATTAGCCGTCTTGCCGTTTCGGAATGAGAGCGGCAATAGTGACGCCGAGTATCTGTCCGACGGAATAACCGAATCGCTCATCAACAGCCTCTCGCAACTGCCCAAACTTTCCGTCAAGGCGCGCAGTTCCGTCTTTCGCTACAAAGGCAAAGAGGTCGAGCCGCAACAGATCGCGTCAGAGTTGTCTGTGCAAGCAATTCTAACCGGGCGGGTAGTACAACGCGGTGACGAACTCGCGTTGTACCTGTCACTGGTCGACGCGCGCAGTGGCAATCAACTTTGGGGGGAGCAGTACAATCGAAGACTCACCGACTTGCTAGCTTTACAGAAAGAGATTGCGAGGGATGTTTCAAGTAAGTTGCGCGGAAAGCTTTCGGGCGCCGACGAGCAGAGGGTCATGAAGGACTATGCGGCAAACACCGAAGCGTTTCGGCTTTATCTCAACGGCCGTTATCACTACTTCAAATTAACTGAAGCGGAAATTCGCAAGAGTATTGGTCTATTCCAGCAAGCACTGGATGCCGATCCGGCTTACGCGCGCGCCTATGCCGGAATGGCCGATTCTTATCGAACGCTCCCAATCGCCAGCTATGTTCCGTCCAAGGAGGCCTTTCCGCAAGCGAAAGCAGCGGCCAGGCGAGCGCTGGAAATCGACGACGATTTAGCGGATGCTCATATCGTTTTGGGGTGGGTTGGATTTTGGTTTGATTGGGATTGGACCGGCGCTGAAAATCAATTCAGAAGGGCTATCGAACTCAGTCCCGACAACGCGGACGCGTATCGCGGCTACGCGCAGCTATTGTCGAGCCTGGGCCGGCAC
>QHXG01000438.1:4650-5019 GCA_003222845.1 Acidobacteriota bacterium
ATCGAGAAAGCCAGGGCCCTCGATGCGTTGACGCTGGTCATACAGGCGCTCGAAGCTCAGTATTTGTTCTACGCGGGCCGTGACGGCGAAGCGATTGCCAGGGCTCAGAAAGTGCTCCAGAGCGACGCGACTTTTTGGATAGCGCACAACATTTTGGGCCGCATCTATACTCGGCAGGGACGTTACGAGGAAGCCATTGCCGCATTCGTAAGAGCCAGAGAACTTTCCTCAGACAGCCCGGAGGTAATTACCCAGTTGGGCTATGCGCTGGCAAAATCAGGAAAGCGCGAACAGGCGCAAGCCACGCTTAAAGAATTGAGGCTTATCGCCGCCGAGAAGTATGTCCCGGCGTACAGCTTCGCCATGATT